>NZ_LSKN01000174.1:0-2711 GCF_001557075.1 Methylobacterium sp. CCH7-A2 | reverse complement strand
GCGCCAGTTCCTGCCATTGGTCGGCTGCCTGAAACCGGACGCCAACTGAGACCGCTCTAGCCTCGCGACCTCGACCGAGGTCAGCGCCGCCGCCGGATCGGTAAGCTCAGTGCTTCGGCCATACGGACGAGGTCAGGCAACGACCGTGCCCCCATCTTGTCCATCACGCGCCGCTTGTGAACCTTCGCGGTAATCTCGGATAGCCCGAGTTCCCCCGCGATCTGCTTGTTCATCAGGCCCCCAACGGCGCAAGCCAAGACATCGCGCTCACGCTCGGTCAGTGTGGCGTAGCGGTCCTCACATTCTGCTTTGGCACGGGCGGTAATGAGCTGCCGCCGGTCAGCCTCAAGGGCCCGTCTGATCGCCTCAAGCAAGACCTCCTCTTCCGCCGGCTTTGTCAAAAACTCGATCGCGCCACCGCGCATCGCGCGCACCGTCATCGGTATCGTGCCGTACCCCGTCAGGAAAATGATCGGAACGGTGAAGCCGGCGTCGCGCAAGGTCTCCTGAACGGTGATGCCGTTATTCTCAGCCAACCTGACATCCAGCACGACGCAGGCCGGACGCAGGGCCAGTGCTCCCTCTCCAAGTGTGCTGGCGTCAGCGTGCTCGATGGCCTCGAGACCGGTTGCGCGACACAGTCTCACCAGCCCCCGTCGCAGCGCCGGGTCATCATCGACGATATGAACGACAGCATCCATCGCTGCGAGCAAATCACCGTCCTCCGCGCATACCGAGATCCTGCAGGCAATCCTCAAGCTGTTTGGCATCAAAAGGCTTGCTGAGATAGGCGGCCGCGCCCGCTTCGATGGCCCGTTGCCTGATCGCGTCGCTGGAATAGGCCGTCATCGCCACGACCGGCAGGCCAGGCGCGCTTTCTGCCAAGACCTGGATCAACTCGAATCCGTTCATGTCGGGCATCTGCAGATCGGCGAGGACGCAGAAGAGCTGCGGCAGAGCGGCGTATGCCAACACCTCATGGGCATTGGCGAAGGTCTCTGCCTGATCGCCGACCGAACGAACGAGGCGGCCGAGCGCCGTTCGGATGAAGGGGTCGTCGTCGACGATCGCGACGATGCCGCGGATGGCGGGCTGCTCAGCCATGAGCGAGCGGCACTGTGAAACTGAAAGCGGCACCGCCTCCCGGCGCGGAATCGACCCAGATATCGCCGCCATGAGCATCGATGCAGTTGCGGCAGATTGCCAAACCCATTCCCATGCCACCCGGACGGCTCGATCGGAACGGTTCGAAGATGGTGACGCGCCGGTCGGGCGGGACGCCAGGTCCCGTGTCGCGTATCTCGACCGCGACGGCTTGGGCCGTGGCACGCATCATAATAGTGATGTCGCGATTTCCCGGCACCTCTGCCATGGCCTGAGCGGCGTTGACCATCAGGTTGACGAAGACCTGCTGGATCAGAACTGGATCGACCAGTGCGAGCGGCAGGTCGTCATCCACGGCGAGGTGGACCACAGCTCCGTGACTTCGTAGCTCGCTCTCGACCAGAAGGCAGGCTTGGCGCGCCGCGTGCAGGAGATTCGTCGCGACGAACTGCCCCGATGTCTTGCTGAAGTAGGACGTCGTCCTAGCGACGACGTCGCGCGCGCGCGATGCCTGTGAAACTACATCTGCCAGCGCCGCCTCCGCCTCCGCGAGATCGGGCTGAGGAAGATTGAGCAGTCGCTGCGCCGCTTGGGCATTGGCGAGGATCGCCGCGAGCGGCGAGTTCACCTCGTGGGCGATCGCGGCGCTGAGCGCATTTGCAGTCGCGATCCGAGACGTTTTAGCCGCGCTGGTCTCTGCCTCGGAGAGCTTGGCCTGCGCTTGCTTGTAGCGGGTGACGTCCACCGAAGTGACGACGATGTCGGCAAAGCCGGCGAGGTCTCGTGGAAGCATGGCAGTAAACAGCGTGTCGATCTCCGTGCCATCTGCCGTTGTGATGTGAGCCTCCGACCGAAAGAAGCGGTCTCCGCGGCCAAAGGCCACGAGCCATTGCACGAATGTCTGGTCAGTTTCCGGGAGGAGCCGGTCGAGCGGGCCAAGATAGGAGCTCTTGTCCGCCGCTCCCGTTTCCTCAAGCGTGAAGGCGTTGACGTCGCGGACGATAACCTTCGACTTAAGCGCCCGCAATTCGTCGGGCCGCTCGGCGAAGTGGGATTCCAGATCAGTGACCCCTGCCTTGCGCAGCGCGATCACCGCTTCGCCAACGGCCGTCCAGTCCTCGCGCCACATCGAGATGCCGGCGCGCTCGAAGATCGCTGCGACGTGCTCCGTCCGCTGGCGCAACGCCCGTCTCAGCCGCATCGCGCAGGCGACGGCGAGTCCAGCCGACAGCATCGCGACGGCGCCGAGCCAGATCGCGGCAGCATCCGCGCGGGCGATCTGCCATGACGCAGCCGCTGCCACTCCGATGGGAGCCAGCACGAGGGCCGCCGCAGGACCAAGGTCCCCCAGGAAGATGCGCCAGCGTCGCGGTGGCGCAGCGCTGATCCAGGCCGGTAAGGCATCCGGCGGATACAAGGCTGCTGAGTCGGCCACAGCCAGGCTCGGCCATTTCGAAAAGACTTGTCGCATCAGATCAACTCCCATCGAGAAGTATCAGGTGCGTGCTCGGGCGTCTCCGATACACCTGTATAATGGCGGACCTGGCGCCTTTTGCTGAATGTTCCGCCATGGATCTGCTTCGGCATGGCGAACGAAAATTTCCCCG
>NZ_LSKN01000173.1:0-6212 GCF_001557075.1 Methylobacterium sp. CCH7-A2 | reverse complement strand
CAACTACTTCAGCGCGGCAGGGTACGACGCAACCTGATGGGATTCCGCTCTAGCGATTTGGTCCGATGAATGGGTGCACGTGGGCGCACCATTGGAATATTGGTCGGATGAACCGGCGCTCACGGGCGCACCATCGGGAACCAGCTCCGATGAAAGCGCGATTTGAGTCGCTATACGACGGCGGACCCTACTCTGCCCAGCGCTAAGCGAATTTGACGTCGTCCTGACCTATGCCTCATGAGCGACCGTTTCAGCTGTCCTCCGAACCTATATGGAGCTCGCCCCCCGGCCGGCATCGCGCGACGTTCGTCAGATCAGCACCCTTGGCCTTCCGCCCTCAGCGGTCTGGACCAGTCCCTCGTCATCAATGCGTAGGAGAAGCCACCATGAAGCTGACATCGTCCTCCATCCGTACCGCCTCGCGGTCGCGCCCGGAGACGCTGCGCGAGCGCCTGCTCGCCTTGCGTGAAGGCAGCCGTTTCCTGGAAGCCGTGAAGTTTGACTTAATCGAACCGTCCGGCCAGCGCTTGTAATCGAGTTCGCTGGCCGGGCTTCGATTAATTTAGACTTCGACAATGTATCGAGGGTTGAATTCTTTACACTCGCGCTCACCTGCGCGCGCACCGTGGTGGGCGACGGGATATCCTGCGGGATTGGCGAATATAGTCGTCTCACCAACCTTGTATAAATGGTGATGGTGGTCGTGCCCATGTATCCAGAGTTTCGGCTGATACCGCTCGATGACATCAGAAAGATCTGACGCGTAGCACGCGGATAACGGTTCGCCGCGGTACATGGGCACGACCGATTCAGGATGGGGTGCGTGGTGGGTCACCACTATGGTTGCTCCATCGTGAGGATTGGCCAGCTCTCGCTCGATGAAGGCACGATCCACTTTGTGGAGGCCTTGGATGTAATGTGGCCTGATCGTTCTCGTTTTTCCGTCGAGGGTGACCTTGATCCTCCTGTAGTCGTTCATGCCTCGCAGAGCGGCCTTACGATCAGTAACAGGCCGGCGGTTGAGGTTAAAATCCGTCCACAACGTGGCGCCTATGATTTTCACCCCATCGATAACAACGGATCCAGGATCTAGAAAATGTATACCCAGCTTTTCTGCGCGAACTCGTCCTGCTTCTCGCTCCAAAGCTATGTTCGAGCCGTAGTATTCATGGTTTCCGGCAACGTAAATTATTGGTACACCACCCAAAAACTTATCGCGCTGCCATGCAAGCCATTCCAACGCCCCCGTGACTGGCTTATCGATGTCCCCGGCAAAGATAGCGCCAGTACAACGAGTGTTGGTGGGACAGTCGAAACGCGCCCCGAACTCCATGTGAATGTCGCTCATGACCAGGATGCGGTTCATGTCAGCTTCCTTTTGGTGGCTGCTTTCCACGCATCGGCGCGAGGGCCTTCAGGTTGATCCTGGAGCCGCAAAAAACCGTTCAATGTCAACGCCCATCTGTTTCTGACATCGATATAGAAAAGTACGTCAACGTAATCGTGGATGGGGCCCCCTTCATATTCTCGCTTGCCAGGCTCCAGGATCTTTCCCCAGATCACCCACGATCGCGGATAGTCGATGGTCCATTGCAATATCGTGTGGAAGGTTTCGACGTCACTGGCGCTAGGTCTATAGCCGGCCTCGAACTTTGAAATGTCCCGTGCCGCTGCGATTAGCCGAGCAGCCAAGCCCTCTTTATCTTCCATGCCGCGGATCGTTTTCATGTCGAAGCCTCTTTGGGGGTACCGAGCCTATAGAACCGACTAATTGTCCGGACCCAGCGCTTCTGGAAGGCGCGCACCTGGTCGTCACCAAAGAGCATTCTGAATTGATCGCTCATTGGCCTCCCTCCTCTGCTGGGGTTCCAAGCCGATAGAATCTGCTGATCGTCCGACCCCACTTCCGCTCGGGGTCGAGCATGAACACCTGGCTGGAGAGCACCGGTCCATTCCTGATCCGCGGGTGGCCTGAGACAAAGCCTGCCAGGCATACCGACTGATATGGCACTACCTTCCACTGATGGATCAGGGGCGCTTGGGAGAGCTTCTCTACCGAAGGCGGCAACCCCGCCAACACAGCGTCGATGTCATCGCACATGGTGCGCATCCGGCGCATGACTTCGATCGAGTGGTCATAGGCGTGAGGACTGAGTTTCATGGCTAGGCCTGTTCCTGGATGGATTGGCGTGAACGTTTCATGGATCGATATGCGAATTTTTGGTGTAAGTGATGGACGGGGTGATTAGTCTTGGTTCGACGGCGACTCGGCAGGAAGGATCGGTGTGCCGATCCTTGGTTTTGTGGATGGATCAGCGGTTGATCCTTGGTGGCAGGCAGATGGACGGACCCGCTTTCAAAATGGCGCTGAAGAGGCTTGGGCACACCCAAACCAGCTTCGCTCGCCAATACGATCTGTCTGTCCGAACGGTCCAAAACTGGGCCAAGGACGGCGTACCGCCCTTTATCGGACGCTTTCTTGAGGATTATGCACGTCGAGCGATTGAGCCTCCTGGGTCCCGCATTTGGTCAGATGAGCGGTCAGCCGCGCAGGACTGCGAGGCTGCCGTCGATCAGCTGCTGAGGGACGTGCTGTTGCGCGCTACACAGGCTGGCTGGCCGAAAAAAATCGTACTTGTGGCGGCCCTGCGCTGGGTGTCAGACCAGTTCCTGGCGCGTCAGTAGCGGTAGTATTGCGGATGAAGATTAACAGATCGTTAAGCCGCAGAAGATCAGCTACGCTACGGTTCCAGTGCTCGCCAATGGCTGCCCCGACTAACTGAAAGCCACTTCAGTTGCGCTTGCTCGCGGGTCTCCCTGGGATCCGCGGCTCGATCAGCGCCCACCGCCGACGGCGCAGGACTCATCGTAAGCCGCTGAACCGAGGCGTCGACGCTGCGATCTCGGAAGCGCTCCCCTTCGTCATCCATGCGCATTCGAGCATCGCATCCTCACCGATGTCGCCGCGAGCGAGGCACAGGTCCCGGCCCTTTGCGCAGGGCTCCTTGGGCGCATTTGCGGGGCCGGTGTGGGCGTTGATGTCTCGCTGCACACTGGAGGCCCTCGCCGCTGGCATTGCAGTGGGCCTGGAAGGCAGCATCTGCCCCGGTGCGGCCGGAAGCCTGGATTAGCAATTCGAACTACCGGAAGCCGACGTTTGGCGCCCGACGCGCGAATAATGTCCATTCATCGAACCTGCTCCCGAGGAGCTGATTTAGCTGAGATGTCCAGAGGCTGGAGCGCACCCCGTTTTGATCGGACAGGTGGCATAGCCGCTAAGGCATAGGCATTCGCCTATGAGTACGACTATGTCGAAATCCCCTGACGGCCCGTTCTCGCGGGTCGAAGTCATCACTTCGGTGCAGCGCCGGCGCCGGTGGTCGACGGCCGAGAAGGTCCGTCTCGTCGAAGAAGCGATGCAGCCTGGAATAAGCGTGTCGTTCGTGGCACGTCAGGCCGGCATCTCGCCCTCGCAGCTCTTCGCTTGTAAGCGCCGCATGCTGGAAGGCGGTCACGCCGCCGTTCAAGCGGATGACGACGTCGTTGGCACCTCGCGCGTCCGCGATCTGGAGAAACGCGTTCGCGATCTGGAGCGGTTGCTCGGTCGCAAGACGATGGAGAACGAAATTCTCAAAGAGGCGCTCGAGTCGCCCGCCCAATAAAGCGGACATCGCCCTTGCTGTCCGGGAGCGGTCCGACGGACGGTTCACGGTGAGCGCGGTCGCACGGACGCTCGGCGTCGCTCGTTCCCACATCAACGAGCGACGCGGCGGGACGCCCACGCCGCGTGGGCCCTATCGCAAGGCGCAGGATGTTGAGTTCCTTTCGTCGATCCGGGCCCTCGTCGATGCCCGGCCGACCTATGGGTATCGACGCGCGTGACAGCGCTCTTGAACCGAGAGCGGCGAGCAAAAGGCCTGCCGACCATCAATGCCAAGCGGGAGCTGCGGATCATGCAGCATCACGGCCTGACGCTGGAACGCCATACGGCACACCGGCCCGGTCGGCAGCATGACGGCGTCGTCATCGCGCTTCGTTCGAATGTGCGATGGTGCTCGAACCATCTGGAGATCCATGCTCGCAACAGCGAGGTCGTGCGCGTCCTCTTCATTCTGGATGCCTGCGACCGCGAGATCATTGCCTGGTCGGCGGTGGCGCAAGCCGGCATCTCCGGCGAGATGGTCCGCGATCTCATGGTGACCGCCGTCGAACGCCGCTTTGGCACGACCAGGGTGCCGCATGCGGTCGAATGGCTGTCCGACAACGGCAGCGCCGTAACCGTCCGGTCTTGGCCGCCTTGCACGGTGGGCGGCATTTCCCGGACGGTGTGACCTTAAGTCTAGCTTTAAGGTCATGGCGATGGTTCGGGCGGAGGTTCTGGGCGCGATCGAGCGGCGACGGCGCTGGCACTATGAGGACAAGGTCCGGATCGTCGAGGAGAGTTTCGCTGCTGGCGTGACGGTGACGGATGTCGCGCGGCGCAACGGCGTCGCGGCGAGCCTGGTTTTCACATGGCGTCGACAGGCGAAGCTGGGTCAGTTGGGTGGGGACGGCCTGGCGCCGCTTCTGCTGCCTGTCGAACTGGCTCCTGTCGTGACCAACGTCACGCCCACGCCGGTTGCCGAGGTCGCCGTCGCGGAGCCCGCGCGCCGGAGCCGTCGCCCGTCTGGCATGATCGAGATTGCGCTCGGCTCGGGCCGCAGGCTGCGGGTCGATCGCGATGTCGACGCGGACGCTCTGCGGCGGGTGCTCGACGTGCTGGACCGGCGATGATCGCAATCCCCGCCGGGATGCGGGTCTATCTCGCCATGGGCCCGACCGACATGCGCAAAGGCTTCGACGGCCTGGCGGCGCTGGTGCAGGGGGCACTGGAACAGGATCCCTTCTCCGGTCACCTGTTCGTCTTTCGCGGCCGCCGAGGCGATCTTCTGAAGGTGCTGTACTGGGATGGACAGGGCTTCTGCCTGTTCGCCAAGCGGCTGGAACGGGGTCGCTTCATCTGGCCAGTCACGACCGACGGCGTGGTGCGGTTGACGCCGGCGCAGCTCTCCATGCTGCTGGAGGGGATCGACTGGCGCGCACCGATCCGAACCGATCGCCCCAGCCTCGCTCTGTGAAGCGAGGGCTTCAAGCCGATTCAGGCCTGTGGTGCGCGGTCAAGATCGACCAAGATTCAATGGCTTGGCCCCCGGCCTCGCGATAATCTCGAAAAGACCATGGCAAGCGCCTCCGCAGACCTTCCCGACGACGTCGCGACGCTCCAGGCGCTGCTGATCGCGGCGCGTGCTCAAAGCGCCGCCCATCTGCTCATGATCGAGAAGCTGAAGGCGCAACTGGCGAAGCTGCGCCGGATGCAGTTTGGGCAGTCGTCGGAGAAGCTCGACGCCGCCATCCTCCAACTGGAGCTGGCGCTCGAGGATGTCGAGGAGGGCACGGCGGCGCGGACGGTTCTGGAGCGCGCGGTCATGCCAGCAGTTCCCGACGCCCGGCAGCATCCGGTTCGTCGTCCCTTGCCCGACCACCTGCCGCGCGAGGAGGTCATCCACTGGCCGGTGGGTATCGCCAGTGGCGATCTCGGCTGTGGCTGCCTTGCTTGCGGCGGACAGTTGCGCCGGCTCGGCCAGGACGAGACCGAGGTGCTGGAGCGCGTCACCCAGTTCAAGGTCGTCCGGCATATCCGCCCCAAGATCGTCTGCCGCCAGTGCGAGGCGATCGTGCAGGCGCCGATGCCCTCCCTACCGATCGAGCGCGGACGGCCTGGCCCTGGATTGCTCGCCCATGTGCTGGTGGCCAAGTATGCCGACCACCTGCCACTTTACCGCCAGTCAGAGATCTATGCCCGCGAAGGCGTCGAGCTCGACCGCTCGACCCTGGCCGATTGGGTCGGATCGGCCGCGGCGCTGCTGACGCCCCTGGCCGAAGCGATCGGCAAGCATGCCATGGCCGGGCCCGCGCTCCACGCCGACGATACCCCCGTGCCGGTGCTCGCTCCCGGGTTTGGCAAGACCGCGACGGGTCGGCTTTGGGTGTATGTCCGCGACGAGCGCCCCCATGCCGGTGATGCAGCGCCCGCCGTCCTCTATCGCTACACCCCGGATCGCAAGGGCATACGCCCGCAAGGCCATCTCCAGGGCTTTGCGGGATATCTCCACGCCGACGGCTGTCCAGCGACATTCGGAACTGCCCCCTTTCCGTCATGAAGAACTGACCCC
>NZ_LSKN01000172.1:0-453 GCF_001557075.1 Methylobacterium sp. CCH7-A2 | reverse complement strand
TGATGTCGAGGCCCTTGACCCGCGAGGCGAGCTTCTTGTCGACGTCGAAGCCGTTATGGGAGAGCAGCACGACCACGGCAGCGCCCTCGCCCCGCGCTTCGTCGACCTGCTTTTGAATCTCCTCCTCGCGGATGCCAAACTCCCAGTCCGGGAACATCCAGCGCGGATTGGCGATAGCCGTGCGCGGCAGTGCCTGGCCGATCACCGCGACCTTGACGCCGCCCTTCTCGAAGACCTTACGCGGCGGGAAGACCGGCTCGTTCCATTCCCGGTCCCTGATGTTCTGAGCGAGGAAGGCGAAGGGCGCGCTCTCGGCGATTTCCTTGACGCGCTCGGCGCCGAGCGTGAACTCCCAGTGCCCAACCATGGCGTCGGTCTTCAGGGCCGACATGACGTCCACCATGTCCTGCCCCTTGGTCTGGAGCGAGGACCAGCTGCCCTGCCAGGTGTCGC
>NZ_LSKN01000171.1:0-10088 GCF_001557075.1 Methylobacterium sp. CCH7-A2 | reverse complement strand
TCCTGTCTGCCAAAAGACATACTTCAGGGTGGACCAATTCAACGGGGGTGGATCAGGGCCGATCCATTCGGCGCCGTCGATCGTCCCCCGTTTCCAAAGCCGGATAAATGGCGCCGCCTGCAATTTGTTGCGGCACGACGCCGAGCTTCAACATGACTTGGCCGGCCAGTCCGGCGATGCGGAATTTCAGCCCCTTGCGATCGTTTGGGCTGTTGATTTCCTTGCGAAACCAGCCGCCCATCTGGGCGCCGGTGTTTCCGCAGGGCAATCCGTAGACATTGCTCTTGCGATAGAGCGTGTTCATCAGCTCGATGCCGCCGCCCTGATACATCCAAGCATTCTGCTGCCGTGTATTCAGGCCGTAAGGGACGGCGGTTCCGAAGGTGAAGGCCTCGTTCTTGCCGACAAAGAAGAATGAGCTTGTATGGCAGACCTCGACCGTGTTGATCGAAACCCCATCGAGGACTTGAAGCGGCGGTATGATCTCGCCCGCTGCGAAGACCTGGATCTGGAAGCGACCATCGGTCAGCTCGGCGACCGCTTTGGCGAACGCTTCGCCAGCGCCGTAGATCGCATCGAGCGATTTCGGGAAGCTCGATTGAAGCCGCCAGCGGATTGTCGGCTGAGACTGCGCTATGGCGGGCGACGCGATAACGCTTGTAGCGGCAGCCAGCCCAGCAGTCGAAACGAATGCACGACGATCCATCTGGCTTCTCCCCTGTTTTCGGCCTTGTACCGGCCGCGTACGGGAAGGTTAGGGAGCCTCTCAGGGCCCAGGAAATGAATTTGCCCGATGCTGAAGATCGGACTCCTCGATGGCGCCATCGTTGCCATGCGGCAATGCCAGCGCGGCGCACAAATGATCGTGGAATGCGCGGATTGCGGGACTTGGCCTGCCTGGCGCAAGATGGAGCGCGATCTCGGAGGGTGGTAACGGCGGGAGGCCCATGTTGGCGCCGATCAGCCGCAAGCCGGGACGTGCGGTCCCGGCCTTGACGACCGTCACCGCCACGCCTGACACCGCCATGGCTTCGACCGCACTAATGCTCGAACTGCTGAACAGAACGCGCCAGGATCGCCCGGCAGCCGTCAGCGCCTCGAGGGCCCATTCACGGTACATGTTGGGGGCTTTGAGCAAAGCGAGCGGGACGCGATCCATATCAAACGACTCCCGTCCATCGGAGCAGGCCCAGGACGTCTGTTCCGTGCGCAGAACCAGACCGCGGCCGTCCCCAGCCTTCTGCGTCGCCAGAACGACGTCGAACGCTCCGCCGAGATCGTTCAGCAGGTCGCGCGTAAACCCGGTGGTGACTTCGAGCTCGACACCGGGATGCGAGCGAGCGAACCGCGCCAGTGTCTGCGGAAGCACAATCGTCGCGTAGTCGTCCATGACAGCCAACCGAACTGATCCGCTAACGCTTTGGGCGTTGATCACGTCCAGTGCTTCATCATGAAGCGAAACGATCCTGCGCGCATCTCCAAGGAAATCTTCGCCGGCGCGCGTCAATGCAACCTCATGTGGCGATCGCTGCAGGAGGCTTTGGCCTGCCAGTTCCTCGAGCCGTCGGACCTGAGTGCTGATCGTGGATTGGCTGCGAAACAGGGCGGTGGCGGCACGGGTGAAGCTGCGCAGGTCTGCGATGGTGACAAAGCAACGCAGGAGATCGATGTCGATGTTGCGCAGCATGGACGGTCTCTCCGCGCCGTTGCGGCCTGGTTTCTCTATAGAATGGCCACCTCCCGGAATTTCGAGATCGAAGATGAAATTCGTCGATGCGGCCGAACGGAAAATCGCATTATGGCCGGCGAACCCCAAAGCTTAGCTTGCCGAGAGCCCGCACCTCAACCGCTCCGCCGAGATCATCATGCCTCCCTATCGTTCCAGAACCACCACCCATGGCCGCAACATGGCCGGCGCGCGCGGGCTCTGGCGCGCCACCGGCATGAAGGACAGCGATTTCGGCAAGCCGATCATCGCGGTCGTCAATTCCTTCACGCAGTTCGTTCCGGGCCATGTCCATCTCAAGGATGTCGGCCAGCTCGTGGCGCGCGAGATCGAGCAGGCCGGCGGCGTCGCAAAGGAGTTCAACACCATCGCGGGGGATGACGGCATCGCCATGGGCCATGACGGAATGCTCTACAGCCTGCCCTCGCGCGAGCTGATCGCCGACAGCGTCGAATACATGGTCAACGCTCATTGTGCGGATGCGATGGTCTGCATCTCGAACTGCGACAAGATCACGCCGGGCATGCTGATGGCGGCGCTGCGGCTAAACATCCCCACGGTCTTCGTCTCGGGCGGGCCGATGGAGGCCGGCAAATATCTGGCCGATGGCGTCCTGAAGAAGGTCGATCTGGTCGATGCCATGATCTCGGCCGCCGATGACCGCGACACCGACAATCAGGTCGCGGTGATCGAGCGGTCCGCCTGCCCGACCTGCGGCTCTTGCTCCGGCATGTTCACCGCGAACTCAATGAACTGCCTGACCGAGGCGCTGGGGCTGGCGCTACCGGGCAACGGCTCGGTGCTGGCGACGCATGCCGACCGCCGGCGCCTCTTCGTCGAGGCGGGTCACCTGATCGTCTACATCACCCGTCGCCATTACGAGCAGGACGATGCCTCGGTGCTGCCGCGCAATGTCGCGAGCTTCAAGGCGTTCGAGAATGCGATGACGCTGGACATCGCGATGGGCGGGTCCACCAACACGGTGCTGCACCTGCTGGCGGCGGCGCATGAGGCGCAAACGCCGTTCACCATGGCCGATATCGACAGGCTGCCGCGACGGGTGCCCGTGCTGTGCAAGGTCGCCCCCTCGGTCGCCAACGTTCATATGGAGGACGTCCATCGCGCCGGCGGCATCATGGCCATTCTCGGGGAACTCGATCGCGCCGGCCTGATCGACACCAGCCTGCCCACGGTTCACAGCGCGAGCCTTGGTGAGGCGCTGGCGCGCTGGGACGTGATGCAGACGCAGAGCGAGAGCGTGCGCTCCTTCTACAGCGCGGCGCCTGGCGGCGTGCCGACGCAGATCGCCTTCAGCCAGGAGCGCCGCTACGCCGATCTCGACCTCGACCGCATGGGCGGCGTGATCCGCAATGCCGCTAGCGCCCATTCGCGCGATGGCGGGCTGGCCGTGCTTTCCGGCAACCTGGCAGAAGACGGCTGCATCGTGAAGACGGCGGGCGTCGACGCCTCGATCCTCAGTTTCTCCGGCCCGGCCGTGATCTTCGAAAGCCAGGATGCGGCGGTGGACGGGATCCTCAACGGCAGGGTCAAGCCGGGCGATGTCGTGCTGATCCGCTATGAAGGACCGCGTGGCGGGCCCGGCATGCAGGAGATGCTCTACCCCACGAGCTACCTCAAATCGAAGGGCCTGGGCAAAGCCTGCGCGCTCGTCACCGACGGCCGCTTCTCCGGCGGCTCCTCCGTACTCTCGATCGGCCATGTCTCGCCTGAGGCGGCGGAGGGCGGAACGATCGGCTTGGTCGAGAGCGGCGACATCATCGCGATCGATCCCCAACCGCAGCATCAGCCTGATGGTGGACGATGCCGAGCTCCTGTGCCGCCGCGCGGCGATGGAGGCGAAGTGCAGAGACGGCTGGAAGCCAAGTACACCACGCAAGCGCAGGGTGACGACAGCGCTAAAAGCTTACGCGACGCACGCCACAAGCGCGGCAAAGGGGGCTGTGCGTGTGATCGACTGATCGGTGGACATTCCAACGAGAAAGAGCCGTCCGCGCCGTCCGCTGTCCGCCGAAGCGGTGGCGGAAAGTAGGACAGCGCGGACGGGGCGGACAACCACTTCGGGGCGAGGAAGTCACGCTGCCCGCCGCGTGATTGCGATGGTGCGGGTCCTGTCTTTGCCGACACGATCGAACTCGACGCCAACCCCGTTGGAGCGGAGCACCGGCGCGAGCCGGCGCAGGCGGCCGGCAAGCGCGGCGGGATCGAGCCGCTTAGGCGGAACCATGCGCGGCTCGAGGGCCCTGGCGAGATCGGTGGCGGTCCCATTCCACGGCCCGTGGTCATGGGCCAGTTTCGAGACGGCGCTGACGATGGGGTCGCTCTCGGCGAGGATGGCCGAACTCATCGAGCGGTTGCGGTCATAGGCTTCCAGGAAGCAGCCGGGCGGCCCGAAGACATGCTCGATCGCGATGCCGATGCGCGCAAAGCCCGCCATGCGCGGCAGTCGGTCGGTTTTGAGCGTCGGCAGGCGATCGACCGCCATGGCCATGAGATCGAGAAGGGTGCCGAGGATCTGTGGGTGGCGAGCCTGGAACAAGGTCGTGAAAGCCCCGGGATCGAGCCGTTCTTCCTCGGCGATCGCCGGCAAGTTCAGGATGACCGCCCGATCGGCGAGGTCGGGTCTCGTGACGACGTCGGCGATGGAGTTCAGGATGACGGGCTTGATCGCCTCGAAATACACCTCTCCGGAGTCGGTGAAGAGCTGGCGCGTCGCCATGCCGCCGCCGGTCGCGAGCTTGCACAAGGTGTCGCTGAGCCAGTCGTCGATCGACGAGATGTTGTCGAAGGCCAGCACATGCGTGTTGGACGTGGAGATATAGAGGTCGCGCTCGGAGCGCGGCAGCGCTCTAAGCGGAAGCCGACTCGGATCGACGAGGTCATGGACGAGTTTGGCGGTCGTCGTCTTCGCCGAGCCCTGTTCGCCACCGATCACCAGGAGGGGATAGGGCCCCTCCGGCATGAGTGCGGCGACACACCAGGTCGCCAGGAGCTGGAACGAGCCATCATCGACGAGATTGAGAAGGCTGCGAAGGAGATCGAGCCCGCCTTCCCGGGCCGGCATGGGCATGGGTCGGGTCAGGTTGCCCCTGACGAAGCGGACCGGAGGCGCCGGCACGATGCGCCATTGGCCAGACGCCATCTCGATCGCGGCGCCGGTCTCGTCCCCGAGGTCGATGTAGATGCGCCCGCCATCTCGGGCCGATCGCAGGAAGACCGGCTGCTCCGGGGCGAGACTGGCGATGTCCTCGATCGCGGTGATGGCCGCCTTGACGGCCGCCGCCGGCGGGATCCGGCCCTGATGTTCCCGGAACCGCAGCCGCAGCCAGGTCTGGAAGGCAGGACCACGGACTTGCAGGGTACGCTGGCCCTTTTTCGTCGTGACGGTCGCATAGCACCGGCCCTGCCAGCGCACGAACCCGACCTCTTGCTCGGCGATGGCCAGGAGGAGATCGGCATCGGTCGGGGGGACATTCTCCTCGTCGCTCATCGCGCGATCTCCCGGGGTCCGAAGCCATTCTCGGGCTGGCGCATCTCCGCTGTCGCTGCAGAGGGGCCAATCGTGATGGCGATGTCGACGGGCCGGTGAGCCGCGGTCGCCTCGACGATCAGACGGATGACGAGGTCCGACGTCGTGGCGCGCTTCTCCTCGATCGCGATGGGCTGCGGCTGCGAGGGCTGAGTGGGCCCGTTGTTGGGCCCGGCAGCCACAACAGAAGCCGACGCCTGAGGGGCGTGCATCTTCTGCCGATGAAGCAAAGCTGCGTGGTAGGTGGCGGGAAAATCATGCTTGAACATCGGTTCTGGCTTTCGTTCGATCGAAGGGAGATTGAGGGTCAGGGGCGCGTGCGAATGCCGCGCACGGTTCCGGATTCCGGATCTGGGCCCGGGAAACAGAACGGCGGCTGTGAGGTCCAGCCGGGAATCGTGCAGCGATCCAAGGCGTCGAGGAGTCCGGCATCGGACATCCACTTGGCCCGCTTGCCCTCTTCCGAGAGCGTCCAGCGGACGGCCGGGTCCATCTCCCGCAGGAACTGCCGGGTCGCTATCGCGTAACCGAGGACGACGCAGGCCGAGCTGAGAACGGCCGCAAGCGCCATGCCGAGGGCACGGCGAGCGCGCCGGCGCTTCGTGTGGGTCGCGATGGCCGCCGCATTGGCTTGTGCGATTCCTGTCCTGAGCGACTGGTACAGAATGAGGAGGACCGCAACGGGCGATCCGGGCTTCAGGCGGAACGCCGCGATCGCGGGAAGAAGGTCGCGGTGCTCGGCCGCCGTCAGCGGGCGGCCGAGCAGATCGCGAGCGAGATTATCGACGTCGTCGCGATCCATGGGATCAGCCGTTCAAGAGCGGCGCCAGCGCCGCTTCGGCCCGGGGCGACCAGATGTCGAGCGCAGCGGTCTCCGCCTCATCGCCGAGCGCCGCGATCTCAGCGAAGGACAGGCGCTGCGACTTGAAGCGCCGCATGATCGCCTCGGGAATGGCCGGGAGGTCGATCACGCGGTTGTCGGCGATCATCGCCTGTCCGAGCTTCGACTCGTTGAAGGCCCGGAAGCTCTCCGGACGGCCGAAGTGTCGCGGGCGCACCACGAACACCGTGGCGTTGGGCATCGCCTCGAGCAGGTCGGGGAGATGGTTGCAGCTGTCGATGTCCGGGTCGATGGGGGAGAGGACGACCATCGGACGCTCCAACCGCTTGGCCGCGAGGTCGAGGATCGGCGCGTTCTCCATGAAGGTCTCGACGAGACCGGCGCCGCACGAGATCAGGATCTCCTCGTCGATGTCCGGGTCGGTGAGCCGCCGGGCGATCGACACGAAGCCACCCTCGTCTTCGAGCGACAGGCATTCGCAGGGGAGCACCCTCTCGTGGCTCTTCCACAGATCGGGGTTCGACACATCCGTGTCGATCACACGCGGCCGCGATCCGCTGCACATCAGCAGATAGGCGAGCGCGGCGAGCGTGCTGCTCTTGCTCACACCGCCCTTCGGGTTCCAGGAGAGGATGGCCTGGGCCAGCCTCTTGCGGGTGGGCCTCAGCTGCCCAGGCCGGGCCGTGTCGGGCCTGGCGATCTTGCGCTTCTCGATCAGTTCCCTGGTCGTCATGATCTCATACTCCTCAGAATTTGTCGGGCTTGGGCTTGAACGTGCCGAGCTCGGGGAGCGCGGCCTCAGCGAGATCGGGCGCCGACGCCGGCCCGGTCTGACTGTTCGTGTTGCGCGGGGCACCCTCGGCGGGGGCTTCGCGCGAAACGGCTTGGGTGGATTTGGCAACCTGCTGGCGCAGGGCGATCTGCCCCTCACCTGCGGCAGAGGGGCTGGGTCCGCCGCGATCGTCCGGCTGGGCCACGACGGCGTCATCATCGCCGGGGTCGGGCTTCATCCGCCCCCGGCGGATGTCGGTCACGTACTGCTTGACCGTCAGCGGCGCGATCTTGCGACCGCACCAGCCTTCGATGCGCCCCGCAATCTCTTCCCAGGACTTGCCCGCCTCGCGCATCTTCACGATCGCCGGAAAGAACACCCGCACGGCCGCCGCATTGCTGCGGATCGTGACCGGTCGTTCGGCCAGCGCTTTGTCCGCTTCCTGTTCGGCAGCCTGCCGCATGGCTTTCAGATCGAGTTTCTTCGTCATCGGTGAACTCCTGCCATTGAAATGCGCCATGTCAAATATCGGCGCAATATTTACGTGAAATCTATTTTCATCATGCGGATATATGCGGATATATTCAGGACGTATCAGGATATTGATGCGATATATTAGAGGCGTAAGGGCGTATAGAATGAATAAATATTGCACGAAATTCGGATTGTGATTTCATGAAGGGGCGAGTGAGGCTCAAGTGCACAAATCTATATTTGTGACATGAGAAAGCTCGGCAGGGGAAACCCCATGCACCCCAACCCGGCAGATCCGGGTGCGCGACGAGCGCGCCGGCTTCGCCGAAATCACAGGAGGCCTCGATGTCCGAAGGAAACCAGTACCCACACTTCGTCTCGTTCCGGATCGACGACCCGACCGCAGCGCAGCTGGCCGCCGTGTCGCAGGCCGCCGGGCTGAAGCCCAATGCCTGGGCCCGGGCTGCCGTCATCAAGGCGCTTGGCTCGTCGATGAGGGCGCCGGCGGTGCGGCGCGCGGCAGCCAACGCAGGCAGGCTCGATGCCATGCTCGACGAGCTGCGGGCACACGGCCGGAATCTGAACCAGATGACGAGGCACGCGAACACGGCCGGCTCGCTCGTCTCGCTCGGCACCCACATCAAGACGATGCTGACGCAGACGGAGATCGTGATGGCTCGCGTGCTCGATGCGCTGAAGATCGAGGAAGACGCGTAATGATGCTGCTCACCACGCCACGCCGCATCGGCGAGCTCGGACGCCACCTGATGAAGACGGGGCGTGGCTCGAACGAACAGGTCATCATTCGCGATGACCTGTGCCGGGATGTCCCGCACGAGGCTGTGCTGGCTTTGCGCGTGCTTGCGGCTCAGTCCCGCCGCAACCACCGCGTCCAGCGCGACGTGGTCCACATTGTCATCTCGCCCAAGCGCGCGCTGAGTCCTGCAGAACTTGGCTACGTCCTCAGAGTGATCCAGGAGGAGTTCGACATTCCTACCGACGCCGCCCGGCATGTCACCGAACATCGTAAGGGACGCCGGGCTCCACATTTCCACGTCGTGTACGCCATGACCGATCCAGTGACTGGCAAAGCCCTGCGGTTCCGGCGCAGCCGAGAGCGCGACGACATGCTCGCCAGACGTCTCGAGATCGAGCTGGGCGAAGGGCTCTCGCCCAGCGTCAGGGTCGATCGGATCGCCGAGATGCTGCGCGAACGCGGGCTTGAGGATCTTGCCGAACGCGCTGCGGCTGGACCTGTCGCCGAACCCGGCATTCGTCCTGGCAAGGACGAGATGCAGCAGGCGGCTCGCCTCGAGGCGGACGTCGAGACAATCGACGATCGCGTCCTGCTCGCGTGGCGTCGCTGCGGCGGTGATCTGCAGCGGTTCCGTGCCGAACTGGACGCCAGCGGCTTTTCGCTCTGCGCCGGGCATACCCTCGTCGATGGTCGCCCGATCGTGCGTTTGATCGACCGCGAGAGCCTGATGACCACGAGCCTGACACGGCACGTCAACCGCGTCTCCAAGGGAGCCGGGCAAGCCGCGAAGCTCCACGAGATCGACGTCGGCCGGGCCTTCGGTGCGCTTCCGGCAGAGAAGCAGGCGCGCGCCGCGCTGCGCCTCGATGGTCCCCAGCGCAGTGCTGACGCCGTACTCGGCGAGTTCGACAGGCTCATCCGCGAGATGGAGGCCGACGGCGAGCGCGACCAGGCTGATCGTGCCAAGGCCGCCAAAGAGCGTACAGCCAACAGGCTCACCGCAGAGGAGCGTACGCGGCTTCGGCAGCGTCAGGCTCTGGTGCGAGAGCGCTACCGCCGGCGCGACCGGATCCGCCGCGCGCGGGTCAACCGTTTCTTCATTGCAGCCGGCGTGTTCGCCAATCCAAAGGTTCGCAAGCTCGCCTTCTACCTGCTGGCCGCAGGCGCCATGGCGAGCGGGGCAGGGCTGCTGGGCGCACTCGCCGTGGCAGGTGTGGCTGTCGCGAGCCTGCCGTCCTACCAGGGCGCGCGATGTCTGAGAGCCGCCCATGATGAGGCCGCTGCGCAAGACCGGATCAAGATGGCCGCCGAACTCCAGGCGGAGAGCCGCGACTTCTTCCGCCAGCGGGCAATCGCCATGAAGCTGGCCGACCAGCGGGCCTGTCAGCGCGCTATGCAGGAGAAACGCGAGCGTGCGGCACGACTGCGCGCGATGAAGGAGCAAGCCCGTGTGCGGGCTGGTCGTCAGGATCGTGAGGGGCTTCGTATCCGAACCAGGGCCGCCGAAGAGCAGCTCGCCCGTGTCATGCGTGGCCACAGGCCGGGGCGCAGCGGGCAGGGCGACGGGGGGCAGCAGCGCAACCGCTCCGCTGCCGCACGGCCCCGCGGGCGCGGCATGGAGCGCTGAACTCGCAGCCGCCCCGCCGTCAGCGGGGCGTACCTGCGACCCAGAGCCGTTATTGCGAATGTATCCGTATGGCATCGCGAAGCGTCAGGTTGTGATCCTGAGCGCGTTATGGATGCATCCGCAGATTTTACTGGGCGTTCGGAAACTTTCCCCCCCCCCATTCCTTCAGGGGCGCGCGATACCAGGCTAGGGGTCGCGAACTATACCACAGGCTGCTAGCGAGCGGAATGCACGTGAGCCATGCGCCACTGGACTAAGCCGCTCTCGCGGCAGGGTGCTGCGGCGCGGGGTTCGCTGAGATTTCGCCTGTGAGGCGCTGCATCCGAGGATTTGGGGGTCGTTTC
>NZ_LSKN01000170.1:0-19316 GCF_001557075.1 Methylobacterium sp. CCH7-A2 | reverse complement strand
TCGCTGCATCAAGGCCGGTGCCGAGGTCATCGGCCCGCCGGTGGCGGTGCCCATCGCGCGCAGATCCTCCATCATGTCGCGCGTCGCCAGCGCCATGCCGATCGAGGCTTCGGTAAAGGGCTTGCCCGTCGGGCCGATGACCTCGGCACCGGCCTTGATGCAGCGATCCGCGAGCGGAATGTCCGAGGTGATGACGATCGCGCCGCGGGCGACGCGCTCGGCGATCCAGTCATCGGCCGCATCGAACCCGCCCGAGACGACGATGCGCTCGATCCAGGGCTCGCGCGGCAGCATCATGAAGCTGTTGGCCACGACATAGACATGCAGCCGGTGCCGGCCGGCGACCTTGAAGACCTCGTCCTTCACCGGGCAGGCGTCGGCATCGACATAGATCGCGATCGGCGCGGGCTTCGGGGGTGCAACGAGTTCCATCGCCGGGAGCCATGACAGGCCGGCCCACCCGGGGCAACCCTTCCGGTTTACGGGCGCTTTATGCTTGCGCACGCTCTTCCGCATCGCGCGCTTATGCGGATGGGACCTAAACCGGTCGCCTCTCAGGAGGTGACCATGACCATCTCATTTCCCACTTCGCATACCCGCCGGCAGCAGCGCATCCGCGCGGTCTATGGCGCGCTTGCGACGCCGCGCCGCCCTGCGTCGCCGCAACGTGCCGGCATCGCGCGCCGCTTCCTGCTGGCCGAATGGACAGCGCTGGCCTTCTTCGCCCTGATGGCGGGCGGCATCATCGCCCTGCGCGCCTGGGCCGCGGTGAGCTGAGGAGCGTGACGATGGGCCGGTCCCGTTCCCTCCAGCCGCCGCACAGCGACGCCAGCCACCTCTTCCTCGTCGGTCGTTCCCGAGCCGGCTTCTGGGTCGCCCGCGATCTCGAAGGTGTCTCGGAAGGCATCTTTCGCGACAGGAAGGACGCCATGCGCTTCGCGCTCTTCGAGGGCGGCCATGCCAATGCGGTGATGCTCTCGCCCCACCCGGTCGAGCCGAGCTTCGGCCGGGGCACCCGCTGAGCGGTGATGCAGGGGCTGATAAAAGCGCCCGCCGGCTGGCGCGCGACCTCGCCGAAATCCACAGCGTCGCGGCCGGTGCCCTGCTCGACCAGTTCCGCGAGGTCGGCATCACCGACCCGGCCGACATCGCGCGGCGGCTGAACCGGCGTGGCTTTCCCTGCTTCGGCCGCCCCCGCTGGACCGCCGGCGCGGTGCGGGCGCTGGAGCGCCGCCGTGCCCGCGGCGCTGCCGAATGACGCGCCCGCCAGAAACAGCGTGCGCCCGACGGCGGTCTGGCCTAGGATCGGGGCCTGCTTCGACATGACGAGCCCCGGACCCTGCCGGGCCGGCCGCGGCAGGCGAAAGCCGCCCGCATGATCGAACCTCGCTTCAGCGTCCATCGCGATCCAGGCCAGGCCTGACTCGAACCCGAGATCCACCGGGGGCGCGATCCCGCGCCCTCAGACCCAAGGGAGACCGACCATGGCAAAAGGCGAACAGCGCGGAAACCGCGAAGCCAAGAAGCCGAAGCAGGACAAGCCGAAGGTGACGGCGGCGGCGCCCTCGACCTTCGCGGCAGCCGTCGCGCGCGCTGCGGGGCCGAAGAAGAAATGATCCGCTTCCGGACCATCGACCCGGCCGAGCAGGCCAGGGCGGACGAAAAGGCCGCTGCGGCCAAGCCGGCCATTGCCGCCCCCGCACAGACCGAGCCGGTCGAAGACGGGCAGCAATCGCCGGAAGATGAGGCGACCGACCCCGCGGCCCCCAAGGCCAAGGGCCTCGCCCGCAAGACGCCGCTGCGCGCCAGGAAGCCGGACACCTCCGGGCTGTTCCGGGACTGAGAGCACGGCAGACCGAGACGGCGCGGCCCGAGCGGGCGCGCCGCCATTGGCTCACACCTCGACCACCTCGTCGGTCCAGACTTTGAAGCCGGTCAGCGTGTTCGGCCCGAAGGTGGTGGCGATGGCGACATCGGCCGCATCGCGGCCGCGCGCGATCAGCACGCGCCCGATCCGCGGGACATTGTTGCGCGGGTCGAACATCTGCCAGCCGCCCTCGAGATAGGCTTCGAAGGATGCTGCGAAATCACCCGGCGGCCAGGGCGGCGGCGTGCCGACATCGCCGAGATAACAGGTGCAGTAGCGCGCCGGGATGTTCATCGCCCGGCAGAACGCGATGGCGAGATGGGCGTAGTCGCGGCAGACGCCCCGCCCTTCCGCATAGGCGTCCGAAGCCGAGCGCGTCACGCTCGCGTCGTTGTAGTTGAAGGCGATGCGCTGGTTGACGAAGTCGCAGATCGCCTGGACGCGCGGCGCCCCCGGCGGCGTCGTGCCGAACAGCTCCCAGGCGAGATCGAGCAGCCGGTCTGAACCGCAGAAGCGGCTCGCCAGCAGGAAGACGATCGCCTCTTCCGGCAGATCCTCGACCGGCACCTGCCCGGCGCTGCGATCATGCGCCTCGGGCAGACCGCTGTCGGAAATGACAGCATCCGCCGTGATCCGCATCCTGCCCTGCGGAGCGACCAGCCGCGTGCACCAGTTGCCGAAGCCGTCCCGATAGGCCCTGACCGGCACGGACGGCCTGATGCGCATGTAATCAGGCGTTTCGAGATCCGAGAACCGGCTGAAATGCACGTTCAGCATCAGGATCAGCGGGGTCGGCTGGGGAAAATCGTAGTCGAGCTCGTAGCCGATCCTGAGTTTCACGGAACCGCCTTCCGCGCGCCGCTGGCACGCTGGTGATGAGTGGCCCCCGGCCGCCTTCCATCAGCATGCACCTTTCGCGCCCTTACCGATACGGCTGAACGGTAGCTCCAATTCGCGCCGCTGCTGGCAATGATCACGCAGTCTCGCTTGCGATGGGCGCTTATGAGTCCTAAACCACGCGCGCGCCCGCCGCGGCGTGCCCTCGTCCGAGATCCGGAGATCACTCCCATGGCCTTCCTTGCCGACGCCCTCAAGCGCGTGAAGCCGTCTGCGACCATCACCATCACGCAGAAGGCACGCGACCTGAAAGCGCAGGGCAAGGACGTGATCTCGCTCTCCGTCGGCGAGCCCGATTTCGACACGCCCGACAACATCAAGGAGGCGGCCATCGCCGCCATCCGTCGCGGCGAGACCAAGTACACCCCCGTCTCCGGCATCCCGCAGCTGCGCGAGGCCGTGGCCCGCAAGTTCAAGCGCGAGAATGGCCTCGATTACAAGCCGAGCCAGACCATCGTCTCCACCGGCGGCAAGCATGTCATCTACAACGCCCTGCTCGCCACGCTGAACCCGGGCGACGAGGTCATCTGCGTCTCGCCCTACTGGGTCTCCTATCCCGAGATGGTCGCGCTCTGCGGCGGCACCCCGACCTTTGCCGAGACCAAGATCGAGAACGAGTTCAAGCTCCAGCCGGAAGAGCTCGAGCGCGCGATCACGCCCAAGACCAAGTGGGTGATCCTGAACTCGCCGTCGAACCCTTCGGGCGCCGCCTATAGCCGCGCCGAGATGAAGAAGCTCACCGATGTGCTGATGCGCCACCCCCATGTCTGGGTGCTCACCGACGACATGTACGAGCACCTCGTCTATGGCGAGTTCGAGTTCGTCACCCCGGCGCAGGTCGAGCCCGGCCTCTACGACCGCACGCTGACCATGAACGGCGTCTCGAAGTCCTACGCCATGACCGGCTGGCGCATCGGCTACGCGGCCGGCCCGCAGCATCTGATGAACGCCATGGACCTCGTCCAGGGCCAGCAGACCTCGGGCACCTCGGCGATCTCGCAATGGGCCGCCGTCGAGGCGCTGGATGGTCCGCAGGACCACCTCCCCGTCTTCAAGAAGGCGTTCGAGCGGCGCCGCGACCTCGTCGTCTCGATGCTGAACCAGACCCGCGGCCTCGTCTGCCCGAAGCCCGAGGGCGCCTTCTACGTCTATCCCGACTGCTCGGCCCTGATCGGCAAGACCATGCCCAACGGCAAGGTCATCGAGACCGACGAGGATCTGGTCATGGGCATCCTGGAGGCGGAAGCCGTCGCCGCGGTGCACGGCTCCTCCTTCGGACTCGGCCCGAACTTTCGCATCTCCTACGCCACCTCGGACGAGAAGCTGGAAGAGGCCTGCCGCCGCATCCAGCGCTTCTGCGCCGAGCTGCGCTGAGCGGAACCGTCATTGCGAGCGCAGCGAAGCAATCCAGAAAGTCTCGCGCGACGGCTCCTGGATTGCTTCGTCGCTGACGCTCCTCGCAATGACGTCGATGCCATCTTGAACCGCCGTATCCTCATCGCGGGAGCGGCGGTTCTTCTATTGCCGTGCCGGGCGCAGGCGCAGGTGCCGACCACCCTGGCGCCCCGGGAAGCGCTCGATGCGGCGCGCGCAGGCACCCTTCTTCTCATCGATATCCGCACGCCCGCCGAATGGCGCGACACCGGCCTGGCCCAGGGCGCGATCGCGCTCGATGTCGAGACGCCGGCCTTCGAGGTCAGGCTGGCCGGCCTGCGGCTGGACCATCGCGGCAAGCGCATCGCCCTGATCGACCGCAGCGGCGCGCTCAGCGCCTCGACACGCGACAAGCTCGCCGGACGCGGCTTCCGCGACATCCTGGCGGTGCGCGGCGGCATGCTCGGCCCCGGCGGCTGGCTGGCCGAGAAACTGCCGGTGGCGGCCTATCCCTGAGGCGCCGTCATGCTCGGGCTTGACCCGAGCATCTCAGGGCGCCCGTGAACGAGCGTGTTTTTCCGCCCTGAGATCTTGGGATCTTCGCTGCGCTGCGCCCGAGAATGACGCGTGGGCTCAGCCTCCGCTCTGGTCCTTCAGCAAATCCGGCCGCCGTTCCCGCGTGATCCGCTCCGCCTCGGCCCGCCGCCATTTCGCGATGCGGGCATGGTCGCCCGAGAGCAGCGCCTCGGGCAGGCCCCGGCCCTCCCATTCGCGCGGGCGGGTGTAGTGCGGATATTCGAGCAGGCCATTCTCGAAGCTCTCGTCCTCGCCCGAGAGCTCCTTACCCATCACGCCGGGGATCAGCCGCACGCAGGCATCGAGCAGGACGAGCGCCGCCATCTCGCCGCCCGAGAGGATGTAGTCGCCGATCGAGACCTCGGCCAGCCCGCGCCCCTCGATCACCCGCTCGTCGACGCCCTCGAAACGCCCGCAGACGATGACGACGCCCTCGCCCGCCACCCAGTCGCGCACCTGGCGCTGCGCCAGCGGCCGCCCGCGCGGCGACATCAGCAGCCGCGGGCGCATATCACCGGCTGGAACGGCGGCATCGATCGCCGCGCCCAGCACATCGCAGCGCAGCACCATCCCCGCCCCGCCGCCCGCTGGGTTGTCGTCGACATTGCGGTGCCGGCCAATGCCATGGTCGCGGATCTGGTGCGTCTCCAGCGACCATAGCCCGCGCCGCAGCCCCTCGCCCGCGAGCGAGACGCCGAGCGGCCCCGGGAACATCTCCGGATAGAGGGTGAGGACGGAGGCGCGGAACGGCATGGAGAAAACCTTAGTGAGCTCGCGCTGGAACCTCTTCGTCATCCTGGGCGCCCGAAGGGCGTCCCGGGATCCATCATAAAGCGATGTCGATCTCTATAATGGATCCCGGAGCTGCGCCGCTTCGCGGCTTGTCCAGGATGACGGCTTGATGAGGGGCGAACACTAACCGAAGCGCAACGCCGGCAACCGGTCCAGCGCGTTGAAGTCCGTCGCCGAGGCGACGACGTTGTCATAAGCCGCGAAGCCCTCGGCGCCGAGCATGGTCAGCATGGCCACCGCCCGCATGCCGGCCCGCCGCGCCGCCTCGACGCCATTGGGCGCATCCTCGAAGACGAGGCAGGTCTCCGGCGCCACGCCCATCCGGCGCGCCGCCTCGACGAACATGTCCGGATGCGGCTTGCCGCGAAAACCCTGCGAGGGCGAGATGATGGTGGCGAATTCGGCGCGCAAACCGAGCGTATCGAGCACCAGCGCAATGTTCTCCGGCGGCGCGGCGGAGGCCACCGCCATCGGCACGCCGCAACTGCGGGCGCGCGCCATCAGCGGCAGCAGCCCCGGCAGCGGCGTGACATGGGGCCGGTAGGTCTCGCGGTAGAGGGCCTCCTTGGCCTCGCCGAGCCGCGCGATCTCGTCCGGGCTGGCTCCGGGAAAATAGGGCCCGACGATCTCGCCGACCGCCATCCCGGCCGTGGTCCGGAAGAAGGCCGGCCGGTCGAAGGGCAGGCCGTGCGCGCGGTGCCAGTTCTCCCAGGCGTCGTCATGGAAGCGCATATTGTCGACGATGGTGCCGTCCATGTCGAAGATCAGTGCGCCGGCCGGCTGGTCCCAGGCCTTCGTGCTGGAGGGATTCGGCTCAGTCGTCATCGTCGGCCTCGAACAGCCCCTCGGGCGGAACCGCCTCGATCCGCCGGGCGGCGATGTCGATGCGGGGCGCGAAGGCCTTGGTGAACGGCATCAGCACGGAGCGGCCATCGGGCAGCAGAATGTCGAGCAGATCGCCCGCGCCATAATTGGCGACGGTGGTGACCGTACCCAGGACCACGCCGTCCGGGCCGACGACCGCGCAGCCGATCAGATCGGCCTGCAGGAATTCGTCCTCGTCCTCGGGGGCCGGAATCCGGTCGCGCGCGACGTAGAGGTTGACGCCGTTGAGGCTCTCGGCCGCCTCGCGGCTGGTGATACCCTTGAGGCGAGCGACCACGACCTCCTTGGCCGGGCGGATCTCGGCGATCTCGAAGCGTCGGCCCTTCTCGTCGGTCAGCGGCCCGTAATCGGCGATCGCCAGCGGATCGCCGGTGAAGGCCTTGATCCGGACCTCGCCCTTGATGCCATGCGCGGCGCCGATGACGCCGAGCAGGATGAGATCGTCGTCAGCGGCCATGCGCCCCCTCCTCGAGAAGAGGTGCGGCCGTCATGCTCGCCCCTGTGGCGAGCATCCACGACTTGAACTCAGGTCGCGACCAGCGAAGACGTGGATGGTCGGGACAAGCCCGACCATGACGAACGGCATCGCGAGCCTGAGGCCGCATCACGCCTCGGCTTCGGCCGGAGCGGCGCTCTTCTCGGCCTTGGCGGCGGCGCGCTCCTTGGCCTTCTCGCCGGGCTCGGCCTTCTTCGGGTTGTTGCGGGCCGGGCGCTTGGCGAGGCCGGCGGCGTCCAGGAAGCGCAGCACGCGGTCGGTCGGCTGGGCGCCCTTGGCGAGCCACTCCTTGGCCTTCTCGACGTCGAGCACGACGCGCTCCGGCGAATCCTTCGCCTTCATCGGATCATAGGAGCCGATCTTCTCGATGAAGCGGCCATCGCGCGGCGAGCGGGCATCGGCGACGACGATGCGGTAGTACGGGCGCTTCTTGGCGCCGCCACGGGTCAGGCGGATCTTGAGGGACATGCGCGTTCTTCCTTGGTTTTTGAACGTTTTGGGCGTTGCGGTGGGAAATCAGGGCTTGTTGTCTTCGACCAGCTGGTCGATCGCGGCCCAGGGATCGTCCTTCATGCCCGTCGAGGTGAAGATCTCGAGATCGATCGAGCCGTCTTCCAGCACGTCGATCTCCCAATATTCACCCGGCGCATGCACGAGGAAGGAGAAGGCGTCGTCGCGATAGGACGACGTCTCATACGACAGGTTGGCCTCGTCGAGACGGGCCTTGACCTGCTTGAACACGTCGAACATGCCGACGCGCATTTCGGTGGGCTTGGTCACTTCTTCTTGCCTCCGAAGGGGTTGGAGCCCCCCAGCCCCGGCAGGCCGCGGCCCGGCTGGCCGCCGAGACCCGGCAGCTTCGGCATCATCCCAGCCGGCGGCGTCACGCCCTTGGGCAGGCCCGGGAAGCCGCCCGGAGGCAGCCCCGGCATGCCGCCGCCCGCGCCGAGCTGCTTCTGCAGTTCGGCGAGCTGGGCCGGATCCATCTTCGAGGGGTCGGGCATGCCGGGCGGCAGGCCGCCACCGCCGATACCGAACATGGCACCGAGCTTGCCGAGCATGCCGCCCTTCTGCTTGCTCATCGCCTTCATCATGTCGGCCATGCCGCGATGCATCTTGAGCAGCTTGTTGATCGCCTCCGGCGAGGTCCCGGAGCCGGCGGCGATGCGCTTCTTGCGGCTGTTCTTGAGCAGGTCGGGGTTCTTGCGCTCGGCCGGGGTCATCGAGTCGATGATCGCGATCTGGCGGCGGATCATCTTGTCGTTGACGCCGGAATTGGCGAGCTGGCCCTGCATCTGTTTCATGCCGGGCAGCATGCCCATGACGCCGCCGAGCCCGCCCATCTTCTCCATCTGCTGGAGCTGCATGCGCATGTCGGCGAGGTCGAAATTGCCCTTGGCGAGGCGCTGCGCCAGCGCCTGGGCCTTGTCGGCATCGACCGTCTCGGCCGCGCGCTCGACCAGGCTGACGATGTCGCCCATGCCGAGGATGCGATTGGCGACGCGGGACGGGTGAAAATCCTCCAGCGCATCGATCTTCTCGCCCGTGCCGACGAGCTTGATCGGCTTGCCGGTGACTGCGCGCATCGAGAGCGCCGCGCCGCCGCGGGAGTCGCCGTCCATGCGGGTCAGCACGATGCCCGTGAGACCGACGCGGGCATCGAAGGCGCGCGCCGTGTTGACGGCATCCTGGCCGGTCAGCGCGTCGGCGACGAGTAGCACCTCGTGCGGGTTCGTCGCCGCCTTCACCTCGGCGACCTCGGCCATCAGCGTGTCGTCGAGCGTGACGCGGCCGGCGGTGTCCAGCATCACGACATCGTAGCCGCCGAGACGGGCGGCCTCGATCGCGCGCCGCGCGATCTGCACGGCCGACTGGCCGGCGACGATCGGCAGCGTCTCGACGCCGACCTGCTTGCCGAGGACGGCGAGCTGCTCCATCGCGGCCGGGCGGCGCGTGTCGAGCGAGGCCATCAGGACGCGCTTCTTGGCACGGTCGGTCAGGCGTTTGGCGATCTTCGCCGTGGAGGTGGTCTTACCTGAACCCTGAAGACCGACCATCAACACCGGCACCGGCGGCACGGCGTCGAAGGTGATGCCCTCGCCGTCGCCGCCGAGCATGTCGATCAGCGCGTCGTTGACGATCTTGATGACCTGCTGGCCGGGCGTGACCGACTTCAGCACCTCGGCGCCGACGGCCCGCTCGCGGACCTTGTCGGTGAAGGAGCGCACGACCTCGAGCGCGACGTCGGCCTCTAGCAGGGCCTTGCGCACCTCGCGCAACGCGGCGTTGACGTCCTCCTCGGTCAGCGAACCCCTGCGGGTCAGCCCGGAGAGGATGCCTGATAGCCTGTCGCTCAGAGTGCCGAACATGCGGACCTGCTTGCTTGCCTTCAGGGACCGGCATCGCGAAGCCTCATCGCCAAACGGTTTCGCGCCCGAGGGCGCGGACGCGCTGTCGGGCGTTGACCTCCGGGCTCGTGAAGCCGCGAGGCGGCCCGGTCGGCTGATGCGGTCTCGACGATGTCGGCGAAACGGATGGCGCGGTTAAAGCGGCAGATTGTGGCGAAAGTCAAGGTTGGCGCCCTGCCGGCAGCAATCTCGCCATGATGGGACGCTAGCGGCGCGGACACCCCAGCGATGCCGGACCCATCCTCGCTCATGCGCCCTCTTCTCTTGATTGCCGCCCTCGCCCTCCTCGCCGCCGGCTGTGCCTCCGAGCCGCGCCGCGAGACGCCGCTCGATCCCCGCGCCGCCGCACGCCTGGAAGCCGTCACGCTCGATCCCGCGGAGGCCGGCCGCATCTTCAACGCCTACCGCGCCAGCCAGGGCCTTGGGCCTGTCAGGCTCGACCCCACACTGATGGCCATGGCCCAGCGCCAGGCCGACGCCATGGCGCGCGCCAACACGCTCTCGCATGACGCCGCCGGCAGCTTCGCGTCCCGCGTCCATGCCGCCGGCCTCGATGCGGCGCGGGCGGCGGAAAATCTCGGCGGTGGCTACTATTCGACCGAGGAAGCCTTCTCCGGCTGGCGCGCCTCGTCGGGCCATGACGCCAATCTGCGCATGAAGGAAGCCACCCGCTTCGGCATCGCGCTGGCGAAGGACCCGCAGACGCGCTACCGCGCCTGGTGGGCGCTTGTCGTGGCGGGCGAACCGGAGAAGCGCGTCGAGATGTCGGCCGGGCCCGTCGGCTGGTTCGGCTCGAACCGGCCGACGCGCTGACTATGACACCGGAGCGATGGCCATGATCGTTAGCAAGCTCACCAGCAAGGCACGGACGACGATTCCACACGAGGTCCGCGAGGCGTTGGGTCTTCGGAACGGTGATCAAATCGCCTATGCGGTCGAGAGAGATCGCGTCGTCATCACCAAGGCATGCGAGATGCAGACCGAATCGCCTCTAGCGACCTTTGACGAATGGGGCAGCGCAGCAGACTGCAAGGCCTATCGAGGTTTGTGAGCAGATAGACGTCGTCTGAACTGGCTCCCTTTACAAACCGCTGCGGTTGGGGATGGCTCGCCCGGCGCCACTGGAAACAGCCTCATGACCTTCGAAACCTGGGCTGCCTTCGCCGCCGCCACCGCCGTCCTGCTCGTCATTCCCGGCCCGACGATCCTCCTCGTCGTCTCCTATGCGCTCGGCCAGGGCTGGCGCACGGCGCTGCCGACGGCGGCCGGCGTCGCGCTCGGCGACTTCACGGCGATGACGCTCTCCATGCTCGGCGTCGGCGCCCTGCTGGCAACCTCGGCCACCGTCTTCACCGTGCTGAAATGGGCGGGCGCGGCCTATCTCGTCTGGCTCGGCATCAAGCTCTTCCGCGCCGGCGGCACGCTCGACGCCAGCCCGCGAGAGGACGCCGTCTCGTCGCTGAAGATGCTCGGTCATGCCTGGTTGGTCACGGCGCTGAACCCCAAGAGCCTCACCTTCTTCGTCGCCTTCCTGCCGCAGTTCCTCGATCCGAAGGGGGATTTCTGGACGCAGATGCTGATCTTCGAGGTGACCTTCGTGACGCTCGCCGCCGCCAACGCCTTCGGCTACGCGCTCATCGCCTCCCGCGCCCGCGCCGTCGTCAGCAGCCCGCGCGCCATCCGCGCCATCAACCGGACCGGCGGGACCCTGCTGATCGGGGCCGGCATCGCGACGGTGGCGATGCGGACCGGCACGCGCTGACGGCGAGACCGATCATGACCGCCCGCGACACCGCCACGCTCGACTTCTACGCCGCCGAGGCCCAGGCCTATGCGGGGCGCTCCCGCGAAGCCGAGCATGCCCGCATCGCCGCCTTCGCCGCGGCGCTGCCGCCCGGCGCCCGCGTGCTGGAACTGGGCTGCGGCGGCGGTCACGACAGCGTCGCGCTGCTCGACCGCGGCCTCGATCTCGTCGCCACCGACGGCTCGCCGGAACTGGCCGAGCAGGCCAGCCGGCGTCTCGGGCGGCCGGTCGGGGTGCTGCTCTTCGAGGACATCGACGCGACCGAAGCCTTTGACAGTGTCTGGGCCAATGCCTGCCTGCTGCACGTGCCCCGCGCGGCACTGCCCGGCATCCTCGCGCGCATCCACAGGGCGCTGAAGCCCGGCGGGCTGTTCTATGCGAGCTTCAAGGCGGGCACGGCCGAGGGGCGCGACCGCTTCGGCCGCTACTTCAACTACCCCTCGCCGGACTGGCTGCGGTCCGCCTACGGCCCCGAGCGCTGGCAGAGCCTCGTCATCGGCGAGGACACCGGCGGCGGCTATGACGGCGAGCCGACGCCCTGGCTCCATGTCACGGCAATCAAGGGCACTGCGGTCACGAGCACGGCGGTCAAGCGACCGTGAACGAGGCCGGCTTGACCCGCGGCGGCGCGAACCCACCTTCTGCGGCATGAACCGCCGCAAGCTCCTCACCCTCCTCGGAATCCCTGCCGTGCTCGGCACCGGCAGCGCCGCCTGGGCCTCGATCTCGCGCTCGCGCAATCCCTATTACCAAGGCCCCGTGACCGAGAACTTCAACGGAACCGTCTTCACCGACGGCCGCCCCGTGACCAAGGGGCTCGCCGACGTGCTGAAATGGCAGACCTCGAAGCGCGATCGCGAGACGTTTCCCGAGAGCTACCCCGCACCGCCCAAGGACAGGCCGCCCGCCCGCGTCGAGGGCGTCCGCATCGTCCATCTCGGCCACGCCTCCTTCCTCTACCAGATCGGGGGTCTCAACCTGCTGATCGACCCGGTCTATTCGCTGCGCGCCAGCCCGCTCAGCTTCATCGGCCCGCGCCGCGTCAACGAGCCGGGTGTCGCCTTCGACGACCTGCCGCGCATCGACGCGGTGCTGATCACGCACAACCATTACGACCATCTCGACATCGAGACGCTGGCGCGGCTGCACGAGCGCGACCGGCCGCGCATGATCATGCCGCTCGGCAACGACACCATCGTCAGGGCCCGCATTCCGGAAGCCCGCGCAGAGGCGCATGACTGGTCGGCTCGCTTGTCCCTGTCCGACCGCGTGAGCACCACCCTGGTTCCAAGCTACCACTGGTCGGCGCGCGGCGCCTTCGACCGGCGCATGGCGCTCTGGTGCTCCTTCGTGCTGGAGGGCGGCGGCGCCCGCATCTTCCACATCGGCGACACAGGCTACCATGACGGCTCGCTCTACCGTCGCCTCGGTTCCGAACTCGGCCCCTTCCGCCTCGCGGTCCTGCCGATCGGCGCCTATGAGCCGCGCTGGTTCATGCGCGACAACCACATGAACCCGGAGGAGGCGGTCCAGGTCATGCTGGCACTGCGCGCAGAAGCGGCGCTGGGCCACCACTGGGGCACCTTCCAGCTCACCGACGAGGGCATCGAGCGACCGCCGGCCGCGCTGGCCGCGGCGCTGGCGGCCGCCGGCCTTCCCGAGGAGCGCTTCCGCGCGATGCGGCCGGGACTGAGCTGGCAGGCCTGAACTGGCAGGCCTGAGATGACGCTCCTGATCAGCGCGGCTGGACGTAGACGTTGATTTCGAGATTGGGGTCGGCCGGATCGGTGAGATCCCCGACATATTCCTCGAGGAACGCGTCCTTCACCGTGATGCTCTTGGCCTCGAGATAGGCCGTGATCGTCTCATAGGTCGAGTCGATGTCGTCATAGGGCGCGACATGGACGAAGCGCAGCGAGGGCCCGGCCGGCGTCAGCCCCGGGCGCACGCCATTGCCGAAGGTGGCGTTGCGCTCGCCCTCGGGCGCAGGACCGACCGGCAGCATCGCCTCGTAGCGGAAGCCATTGTCGTCGGTCTCCAGGAACAGCGTCAGCGGCCGTCCGGCGACCGGCAGGCGCGCACGCTCGGCCTCCTGGCGCAGCACGCGGAAGCTCTCGGCCAGCCGCTTGAAACCCTCGTCCCAGCTCGCAGCCCCCGAAAGCTTGAGCACAGGCTTGGCCACCAGCAGCACCTCATCGACATCGCTCTGGTCGCCGCGCTTGCCGGCGAGCGTTGCGTTCGGGTCGATGGTCCCGGTCTGCTGCTGAAGCGTCGGCGGCTGCACGGGCTGGACGGGACCGGGCGCGGGCAGGGTCGGCGGCGGCTGCACGGGCTGCGGCTCCAGCGGAACCTGCGGCGTCGGGGCAGGCCGGACAGGCTCCGGCGTCACCGGAAGCGTCGGGGCCGGCGCCGGCTGGACCGGCTGCGGGCCGGGAACGGGCTCGGGAACGGCTGTCGGGGGCGTCGGCACGGGAGCGGGCTGCACCTGGGCAGGCACGGGCTGGGCGGGCACAGCGGCACCGGGTGGCGGCGCGAGCGGCGCCGATTCGACGGCGCCGGGCGGCGCGACCCGCGTCTGGGCGACGGCGACGCCGCCGACGCTCAGGAGGGCGGCGAACGCCCCGACAGCGATCCAGAAATGCTGCATCGTCAACGTCCTGCCATGGAATAGGGCGCCAGTTTCGATTCGCGCTCTTGCAGCGCAATATGGAGCATCCACTTACGACAGGAAATCATCGCGGGGATGGCTTTTTCACGTCGCCTCCCTCATAGACCAGCCAGTCATGGGATATGTGACGGAATGAACGCTCTCGCCCATCGCCGGTTCCTGAAGATGAACGGTCTCGGCAACGAGATCACCGTGCTCGACCTTCGCGGGACGAAGCTGCGCGTCGCCGAGAGCGATGCCCGCGCCATCGCGGCTGAGCCGCGCGCGCATTTCGACCAGCTCATGGTCCTGCACGATTCCATCACGCCCGGCACCGACGCCTATGTCCGGATCTACAATACCGATGGCTCCGAGGCCGGCGCCTGCGGCAACGGCACGCGCTGCGTCGCCTGGGCGATGCTGGCCGACCCCATGATGGGCGATGCCGCCAAGACCGCACTGACCCTGCAGACCAAGGCCGGGCTGCTGCCGGCCAAGCGCGACAGCGACCTCGTCTTCACCGTCGACATGGGTGCGCCGAAGCTCGGCTGGGAGGACATCCCGCTGGCGGAGCCGTTCCACGACACCGCGCATTTCGAGCTTCAGATCGGCCCGATCGACGATCCGATCCTGCACACGCCCTGCGCGGTCAACATGGGCAACCCCCACGCCGTCTTCTTCGTCGACGACCCCTATCGCTTCAATCTCGAGCAGATCGGCCCGCTGCTCGAAAACCACCCGATCTTTCCCGATCGCGCCAATATCGAGCTCGCCGCCGTCACCGCGCCGGACCATATCGTGCTGCGCGTCTGGGAACGCGGCGCCGGCATCACCCGCGCCTGCGGCTCGGGCGCCTGCGCGGCCCTCGTCGCGGCGGTGCGCCGCGAGCTCAGCGCGCGCAAGGCCGTGGTCAGCCTGCCCGGCGGCGACCTCACCATCGAATGGCGCGAGAGCGACGGCCATGTCCTGATGACCGGCCCCGTCGAATTCGAATGGGAGGGCACGCTCGCCCCCGAACTGTTCGAGACCGCCGCCTGATGACCCTCGAGGTCGTCACCTTCGGCTGCCGCCTCAACATCGTCGAGGGGGAGGCGCTCCGCCGCCAGGCGGAAGCCGCGGGCCTCACCGACCTCGCCGTCGTCAACGCCTGCGCCGTCACCGCAGAAGCCACCCGGCAGGCCCGCCAGGCGGTGCGCCGGCTCCACCGCGAGCAGCCCGGCCGACCGGTCATCGTCACCGGCTGCGCCGCGCAGATCGAGCCCGAGCGTTTCGCGCAGATGCCGGAAGCTGCCCGCGTGATCGGCAATGCCGAGAAGCTGGAGCCGACGACCTGGGCGGCGCTTGCCCGCTCGAACAGCCTCGGCGCCACCGACACCGACCCGCGCGACAAGATCGCGGTCGGCGACATCATGGCCCGCACGCGGCTCGCGCCGGTCGAAGCCGGCCGCGCCGCCCGGCAGACGCGCGGCTTCGTCCAGGTCCAGAATGGCTGCGACCATCGCTGCACCTTCTGCGTCATCCCCTTCGGCCGCGGCAATTCGCGCTCGCTCGCGCCGGAGGCCGTCCTGGCGCAGTGCCGCGCGCTGCTGGAGGGCGGCGCGCGCGAGATCGTCCTCACCGGCGTCGACCTGACCAGCTATGGCCGCGACCTAGACCAGACCCCGCTGCTCGGAAGGCTGGTGCGCCTGATCCTGCGCGAACTGCCGGAGCTGCCGCGCCTTCGCCTGTCCTCGATCGACGCCGTCGAGGCCGACGACGATCTGCGCGAGGCGCTCGCCAGCGAGCCGCGGCTGATGCCGCATCTGCATCTCTCGCTCCAGGCGGGCGACGACCTGATCCTGAAGCGCATGAAGCGCCGTCACGGCCGCGACGACGCGATCCGCTTCTGCGCGGAGATCCGCTCCTTGCGGCCCGACATCGCCTTCGGGGCCGACCTCATCGCCGGCTTCCCGACCGAGGACGAGGCGATGTTTGCCCGCTCGCTCGATCTGATCGGCGAATGCGGACTGAGCTATGTCCATGTCTTTCCCTATTCCGCTCGCCCTGGCACGCCGGCCGCGCGGATGCCGCAGCTTCCGGGGCCGGTCGTGGCGGAACGCGCGGCGCGGCTGCGGGAAGCCGCGGGCGCAGCCCATGCCGCGCATCTCGCCGCCCGCCTCGGCCGGCCACTGACGGTGCTGACCGAGCGCGGCAATACCGGCCGCGCCCCGGACTTCACGCTGGTGCGCTTCCGGCGGGAGACCGCGCCCGGTGAAATCCTTGCCGTGTCCGCCGCGGCGGCCGACGGGCGCGCCCTGATCGCGGCCTGAGACCTCAGCCCGCGCGCGCCGTCCCGCCGACGCGGTGGACCTGATTGTTGCAGTAGCCGCGCGGATTCCAGACGATCTCGGGCGGCTGGACATGGCCCTGCGCATCGCGGGCCTGGGCGAGCACCGACAGCGCCCCTTCCCGCTCGACGACGAACTCCGCACGAAAGCGCCTCCAGGCGAAGGGCCCCTCGCTCTCCTCCAGCGCCGCTTCATGCCAACTCACGCCACCATTACTGGAGACGCGGACACCCGCGAGCGGGATCGCGCCGCTCCAGCCGAAGCCGGTCACCGTCAGGGTTTCGCCGCAGGTGACGGTAAAGCCCTCCAGCGGCGCGGTGATCAGCGATTTCACGGGCATGTCGGTGATCACGGCGAAACGGCTCGGATCGAGCGGCTCGCCGGGTGCGACCGGAGCCGTCGGCAGGCGGTAATTCGTCCCGCCCATCTTCTCGCCGTCATGCTCCTTGGCGCATAACTCGATCCGGTCGAGCCATTTCTGCCAGGCGGAGCCGGGAAAGCCCGGCGCGACGATCCGCAGCGGCCCGCCATGCAGACGCGGCAGCGGCTCGCCGTTCATCGCAAAGGCGATCAGCGTCTCCGGCGCCATCGCCTTGGCGATGGGCAGCCCGCGCGACAAAGCCGGCCGCGACGGATCGGCGATCATCCGGTCCGGCGCATGATGGCCGGTATAGACCGCCGTCTCCCGCACGCCGGCTTCCGACAGCACATCCGCGAGGCGCACCCCGGTCCAGCGCGCGCAGCCGACGGCGCCGAGCCGCCAGGGCAAACCGTCTGTCGCGGGAAAAAACTGCGAGCGGCCATTGCCGGCGCATTCCAGCACCGCCGTCAGCGTCACCGTCTCGAAGCGCGCGCGCAGCGCATCCAGCGTCCAGCGCGCGGGCCGCTCGACCTCGCCATCGATCGTCAGCGTCCAGTCGTCGTCCGGTGGCAGGGCCGGCACATCGCCATTGTTGCGGACGAAGAACGCGTCGGCCGGCGTGATGAGATCGGCGAGCAGCGCGATCGGCGGCTCGGCATTCAGCGCGGGGTCTTCATGGACATGCAGCCCCGGCTTGGACGCGCGCAGTTGGGCCAGTTCGGTCGAGAGAGGGGTCAAGCGGCCGATCTCCGTTCGGGACTGAAGGCGAACCGGCAGGGTCGCCTGTGACAATCCGATCGGGAGCATGATCGCGGGGCAGCACTGTGGCAACGGGCAGCCACCCTCTTCCAGCCCAAGCGTTCAGCCCTTGCTCGCGACCTCCTCGCGCAGCGCCCGCCGCAGCACCTTGCCGACATTGGTCTTGGGCAACGCTTCGCGGAAGAAGATCTGCTTGGGCACCTTGTAGCCGGTCAGGCTCTCCTTGCAGAAGGCGCGCAGCTCGTCGGCCGTCAAAGCCGGATCGCGGCGCACGACGAAGGCGGTGACGGCCTCGCCGGAATGCTCGTCCGGCAGGCCGACAACCGCGGATTCGAGCACGCCCGGATGGGTGGCGATCACGTCCTCGACCTCGTTGGGGTAGACGTTGAAGCCCGAGACCAGGACCATGTCCTTCATCCGGTCGACGATGCGGACCTGCCCGTCCGGCTGCATCACCCCGATGTCGCCGCTGCGGAAATAGCCGTCCGGCGACATCACCTTGGCGGTCTCGTCGGGGCGGTTCCAGTAGCCGACCATCACCTGCGGACCGCGGATGCAGATCTCGCCGGATTCGCCGATGGGCAGGTCGTGCCCCTCCGCATCGCGGATCGCAACCTCGGTCGAGGACAGCGGATAGCCGACCGTGCCGGAGAACTCGGAGATGTCGGGCCGGTTGATCGTGGCGACCGGCGAGGTCTCCGAGAGGCCATAGCCTTCGATGATCGGCCGGCCCGTCACCGCCTTCCAGTGCTTGGCCACGGCGGCCTGCGTCGCCATACCGCCCGACACGGCGAAGCGCAGCTCGTCGAAATTCACCTGGGCGAATTCGGGATGGTTGGCGAGCGCGTTGTAGAGCGTGTTGACGCCGGAGATCAGCGTGAATCGGCTGGCCTTCAGCGTCTTGACGAAGCCGGCGATGTCGCGCGGATTGGCGATCAACAACCCTTTGGCGCCGATGCGCAGCATGAACAGGCAGCAGCAGGTCAGCGCGAAGATGTGGTAGAGCGGCAGCGCCGTCACCATGACGTGCTGGTAGTCGCTGCGGCCGAGCGGCGGCTCCAGCGCCCAGCCGAGCCACAGCCCGCATTGCTCGACATTGGAGGCGACGTTGCGGTGCGACAGCGTCGCGCCCTTGGCGACGCCGGTCGTCCCGCCGGTGTATTGCAGGAAGGCGATGTCGTCCGGCGTCACCGTCACAGGCGTCATCGCGTCCGAGCCCGCCAGCACGGTCGCCAGCGGCACGAAGCCCGGCAGGTTGAAGGGTTTCACGACCTTCTTGATTCGCCGCGCGACGAAATTGACGATGTGGCCCTTGAAGCCCATCAAATCGCCCGCCGTCGCGACGACGACGCGTTCGATCTTGAGCTGCGGCTTCGCCTCCTCGACGACATGGGCGAAGTTCTCGATCACGACGAGCACGCGTGCGCCGGAATCGTTGAGCTGATGCGCCAGCTCGCGCGCCGTATAGAGCGGGTTGACGTTGACGACGGTGTAGCCCCCGAGCAGCGCGCCGAAGATCGTCGCCGGATAGGCCAGGATGTTCGGCATCATCAGGGCGATGCGGTCGCCCTTGCGATAGCCCTGCGCCTGCAGCCAGGCGGCGAAGGCCCGCGCGGCGCGGCCGGTCTCGGCGAAGCTGATCGCCTTGCCGAAGCTCTCGAAAGCGGGACGTGTCCCATAGGTCTGGCAGGCGCGGGCGATCAGATCCGCCAGCGTACCGGGATCGCCGATCTCGGGCGGCACGGCCGGGGGGTAGTGGGCGAGCCACGGGCGCGGCTCGGGCTTCGCCTGGGTGGCGGCAGTCGCGTTCATCGTCGTCCTCCCCATCGCCCGGCTTTCACCCGCGAGGCGGGCAGCCGATGCCGTTTTTCAAGCCCTTACACTGCGGAACAGCGTGGACGGGCGCAAGGCCCGACACAATGCTTATCCGCAGAAAGGTTCATATGTAAACTGAATTGCGGGCGGCTCATCCTTCTTTGAAATCGGACAGCCGAAATCTCCGCCGCCTTCCGGCGTCGGTTGGTGACGAGAGGCAGCGGAGCGCCGCGAGGCGCGGGGGTAGAAATCCGCATCCGTTGAGCCAGGATGCGGCGCGGATGGATTGAGCCACCATCCGCACGCCC
>NZ_LSKN01000169.1:0-231 GCF_001557075.1 Methylobacterium sp. CCH7-A2 | reverse complement strand
AAGAGACCGCGGCGACGACCGAGCAGCTCGCGGCGTCCGTGAAGGCGACCGCCCAGGCCTCGCGCCAGGCGGCCTCTGTTGCCGACGAGGCGATGAAGGCGGCGCAGAACGGCGGCTCGATCGCCGGCCAGGCGGTCGACGCCATGGCGCGGATCGAGGACGCCTCGACCAAGATCTCGGACATCATCCGCGTCATCGACGACATCGCCTTCCAGACCAACCTGCTGGCGC
>NZ_LSKN01000015.1:0-275 GCF_001557075.1 Methylobacterium sp. CCH7-A2 | reverse complement strand
GTTCTCCTTCTCGATCCGGACCTTCTTGGCGCGGCCGAGCATGTTGAGCGTCACGTTCTCGAGCTTGATGCCGAGATCCTCGGAGATGGCGGTGCCGCCGGTGAGGATCGCGATGTCCTCCAGCATGGCCTTGCGGCGGTCGCCGAAGCCCGGCGCCTTGACCGCAGCGATCTTGAGCCCGCCGCGCAGCTTGTTGACGACGAGCGTGGCGAGCGCCTCGCCCTCGACATCCTCGGCCACGATCAGCAGCGGCTTGCCGGTCTGCACCACCGCCT
>NZ_LSKN01000168.1:0-204 GCF_001557075.1 Methylobacterium sp. CCH7-A2 | reverse complement strand
GCATCGATCGAAGGTTGAAGGCGATCGACGTCATCGACGTGCTCTCGGACCTGTTCATCCTGCGCGGTCTGCCAGAGCATATTCGTTCAGACAACGGTCCCGAGTTCGTCGCCAAAGCCGTGCAGGATTGGATCAGCGCGGTCGGTGCCAAGACCGCCTACATCGCGCCCGGCAGTCCCTGGGAGAACGGCTTCATCGAGTCGT
>NZ_LSKN01000167.1:0-14338 GCF_001557075.1 Methylobacterium sp. CCH7-A2 | reverse complement strand
CGTTCAGGCCGAAAATCCACCTATGCCCGGTGTCCAGATTTCCCGAGCCAACTCTGATACGTGGAAGGCGAAGTTCGGCGGGATGGACGTGTCGGAGGCCAGGCGCCTGCGCCACCTGGCGCTTGAACTCGATGCTGTGGGTGCGGTGTCGGGCCATGGGCTTTCATCCTTCGAAAGCCCGGCTTCCCGGTCAATTCCCTATCGTCACACTATCCGCCTCAAAGGGCGCACTCCAGGCCGGAAACTCCGCCCCCCGCCGATCCACCAAATGGTCTCGGATCCAAGGTTCAATCAACGCTCGGTCTGCTGTTGACAAGCCGGTCATAAATCGCCTCGACCTCGCTCGCCATCGACCGCGTCGTGCGTACATAAGACGTGTTGGCGCTGGCTGCCCGAACCGCTCTGGGATCAGCCGCGAGCTTGCCCATGACCCTCGTCAAATCCGCCAGATCACCGCGACGGAAACTCCAGCCATCGCGGCCTTCCTCAATAAACTCAGTCAAGCCCTGCACGTCCGACACAAGGACTGGAGTGTGGGTTGCTAACGCATTCAACAACACAAGTGGACTATTCTCATACCAGGTGGACGGGATAGCAAGGACATCCATTTCTGCCAGAACGTCGGCCATCCGCTCGGGCTTGAATGTCCCACGGAACTCCGTCTCAGGTCCGGCGGCTTCCAGCAGCGAGCCCATATACTCCTTGTCTTGATCCTCAGGCCCATAGATGAGCAGGCGCACGCTTCCCGGGGGCATCGCCCGTGCCGCTCGAACGATAAGTGACGTGCCTTTGTGGGCTGCGATCTGGCCGATGAATCCGAACGTCAGCGGCGCATGGGGTGCGCGTGCCGGCTTGGGTGTTCGATCGATATCGATACCAAACCGACTCAGGCTTATACGCGGCCCGCTGAAACCATTGCGAACATACGCATCACGCAAGAATTGTGTGGGAGCGATCATGGCATCATAACACTCATAGGTGCGCGACAGTACTTCAGGACGTTCCACGATGTCCGGAACAATCGCGTCGGCTCCCGCGATTCGGGGCCAACCGAATGCCACCGCCGCGCGCAAGGCAAAGCCTCCCAGACGCCATCCATGCGGAATGCCTGCGAGCCTTTTCGCGCGGGGTTCTTCGCCTGACGCTGCAGCTCTCAGATGACAGGCGATACAATTTGAGCGCCAGCGATCGGGTCCCGCACAAAGCGAGCCATCCGAAGCTTCGAGTTTGTTATTGTAGCAAAAGCCAAAGAAGTCCGTGAGTGTTGCAACCAAAGGTAGCCCAAGATCCTTGGTCGCTTCAAGCAGGACTGCCGTGTGGTTGATAAGGTGCGTGACATGAACGACGTCGGGCGATAGTTTGCGCAGCACTGCTGTCAAATGCGGCCGCATGGCTTCGTGAAAGTACGTCTCGCGCACGCGCGTGTGCGGTTCGTAGTTTTTGTCTATCGTGATGACCGGCACGCCATCATAGCTAGAGTGCGTGACGATAGCATCGCGACGTGGCTCGCCTTGGAAGACGCCAGCGACGACGGTAACCTCGTGACCAAACGACTGAAGATGCTTAGCGAGCCCCAGCGTGTACGTTTCCGTCCCGTAGAAGTGATCGGGAAAGAAACAATGGACGAAAAGAGCGACTCTCATCGGGCAGCAGCGTCATTCAATGATGACATCACGCTGTTCCCATTGCTGAGATCGGAGATTGCCCTGCGGATACCTTCTTCGAAACTCAGACGAGCCGACCACCCCAGCCAATGGCGTATGAGTGATACCTCAAGCACGTTGACTGGAACATCGTAGGCGCGCCCGGAGACGCGTTCGATATCGAGTTTCCGGTTTAGGCAACGGGCGAGGACATCAAGGATCTCGTTGAGGCTGACGCCCACCCCGGTCCCGATGTTGAATACGTACGGGGCCTCGGGCGGCAAGTCCAGCGTTGCGAGTGCCACCAACGCATCGGCAGCATCCGCAACATGGATGTAATCGCGCACAACCATTCCATCGCCGAAAATGCGAATCCGCTCGTTGGCAACGCTTCGGTGAAGGAAAAGCGTGGCCGCACCCTGATTGCCCGCGAGACTCTGGCCGACCCCAAAAGGGTTCGATAGTCGGGCGATCCGAGCGTCGATATTGTGCTGGCTCCTGTAGACCGACAAGTAGCGTTCTGCGGTAGCCTTGCCGACGCCATAGAACGAGATCGGCTCGACAGGCTGGTCTTCGCCGGCAGGAATTTGGCGCAAGAGGCCATAAACCGTTCCGCCGGAAGAAGCGAAGACGATGCGCCCGCCACCCCGGGCGCGCATGGCTTCCAGCAGGGAAAGGGTTGGGCGAACGTTGCCGTTGAGATCCCCGACGGGGTCGCGATCTGCGCTGCTGGGAACTGTCGACCAAGCGTAGTGGTGCACCACGTCGACACCATCGAGCAGCCGCTGCCAGTCCGCATCACGGATGTCGCCAAAAACCGCCGTCATGCCTTGGGCCAGCATGGCATCAATTGCGGGGGTCCGGCTCCGGGCAGCAAGGCGCACGTTTTCGCCGCGCATGGCGAGAAGCGCAGCCACATGCCGGGCCACGAAACCGCCTCCGCCAAGAATCAAGTGACTAGCCATTCCAACGAACCGATCCCGCTCTCGAAGGGCGCTTGTTATTACCTGAAGGTCGGGCGCGCAACCTCACGGTAAATTGCCTGTAGCGCATCGACATATAAATCCATTCTCATGGGGCGTCTTGGATGACTTGCTAGATGTTCGCGCAAACCAGTATCTTGACTCAGTCGATATAGAGATTTAGCCAGAGCATCGGCATCGTTAGGGGGCACAACCAGCCCATTCTCCCCATGTACAACCTCGCAGGTGAGACCGGGTTGATCGGTTACAACGACAGGCTTGCGCGAAAGGAGCGACGAAAGCAGGACCAGCGGACGGTTTTCCATCCAGAGCGAGGGCACCACGACCACATCGAGACCTGCCAAAACGCGCCCGAACCGGTTCTCTGCGAATGCCCCTTCGAATGTGACGGGTATCGTAGATGCGCGAGCCAGCTTGTCGAGGCTCTCCGCATAAGCAGTATCGGTCGCGCGATCACCGTAGATCTGAATCCTGGCCTTAGTGTCGGCAGGCAGGCGGCCCGCGGCTTCAAGAAGGAAATGCGCACCCTTGTGTGAGCGCAACGTGCCGATGAAGCCGATCGTGAACGGGCGCGCGGCATCATCGGAGTGGAACGCTTCGGGGGCGTCGATGCCGAACGGGAGAAGCCGTACCCTGTCGGGGTGGAAGCCGGCCAGGAGCATTTCGTCGCGAACCGCCGCCGTAGGAGCGAGGGACAACCCGATCCGTTGCGCATGGCGGCGCAGGTGGTCCTGGCGGCGCGAGAGTTCCGCGGCCCGCGTTGCCAAAGGCAGGAACGACGAAGCTGTCCGTGCAACCAGCAACGGGAATGCGTAGAGCCATGATGGGACCGACGCGCAAACGCGCGCGGCAAGCGTTCCGTGCCGGAAACCGAGTACAAGGCGATGCCGAAGGCATCTTGCTCCGAGCAGCCCCGGGCCATTGCAGCGCGTGCCTTCGATCGCCTGCAGCCGCGCGAGCGGGCAGCGCCACCAGAAGTCGGTTGCGGTGAACACCATAGGCACGCGCAACGCGTCAACCACGTTGATCACGCCGATACCCACATGGCTAAAGTGAAAAACATGGACCAGATCGGGCGACACGCGCTCCAGCGCTTCACGCAAGAGTCCGTCTGCCGTAGGATTACTGATGCCAACGAAGGGATCGTGGATGGCGATGCCGTGCAGGCGCAATACAGGCACGCCATCTATGCTGTCGTGTGTGATTGTCGGAGCTGCGGTCGACGTCGGCTCCGCCGTCACAATCACCACATCAATTTCACGAGCGCGCAAGGCCAAAGCGAGCTTTAGTGTCAACTGCTCGGTTCCTGCAGCATGACGCGGCAGGAATTGATGAATGATCAGCGCTACACGCAGACCCAAAGCTTTAAGTCCTCCGCCGTCTCACCAGTGTTCATCTGCCTAAGTCGCGCGCGGATTTCGCAAAGCAGTCTGGACTGCAGGTCTCAAAATTGAAGCTTGCGACCTCTGAAGCGTCTTGTCGCGCGGGGGGATCCGATAAAGCCTCCTCGCGAAACGCGGCTGCCAGTGACTTAGGACCAGGAACGTTGCGGTTGCCGGTATTTGCCGTCCAAATAGTACTGACTTGCCTGTGTTTGCGGACCAGTCGGGACATCTAATGGATTGGGACATATTCGTCGGCAATTCCAAGTATATAGCGCCCATAATCACCCTTTTTTAGGACTTCCCCAAGCTTGACCAGCTCCTCGACAGAGATCCAGCCTTGCCGATAGGCAATCTCCTCCGGGCAGGCGATGCGCAGGCCCTGGCGGCTCTCCAGCGTGCGCACGAACTCGCCGGCTTCCAGAAGGCTGTCGGGGGTGCCCGTGTCGAGCCAGGCGAAGCCGCGGCCCATGCATTCGACCGAGAGCTCGCCACGTTCGAGATAGACCCGGTTGACATCGGTGATCTCGAGTTCGCCGCGGGCGGACGGCTTGAGGTTGGCGGCGATGTCGACGACAGTCTCGTCGTAGAAATAGAGGCCCGTCACGGCCCAGTTCGATTTCGGCGTCTTGGGCTTCTCCTCGATCGAGATCGCCTTGCCGGCGGCGTCGAACGCCACCACGCCGTAACGCTCCGGGTCCCGGACATGATAGGCGAAGACGCTCGCGCCCTTGGCCCGCGCCGAGGCGGAAGCCATCATTTCCGGCAGGGTGTGGCCGTAGAACAGGTTGTCGCCGAGGATCAGCACCGAGGGCTGGCCGGCGACGAAATCGGCACCGATGAGGTAGGCCTGCGCCAGACCGCCCGGATGCGGCTGTTCGGCATAGGACAGGCTCATGCCCCAGTCCGAGCCGTCGCCCAGCAGGCGCTTGAAGTGCGGCAGGTCGTGCGGGGTGGAAATGATCAGCACCTCGCGGATGCCCGCCAGCATCAGCGTCGAGAGCGGATAATAGATCATCGGCTTGTCGTAGACAGGCAGAAGCTGCTTCGACATCGCCAGCGTCATCGGGTGCAGCCGCGTGCCGGAACCGCCGGCCAGGATGATGCCCTTCATCGTCGTCTATCCCGTCTGTTCGGTGCTCAGGAGCCGGCGCACACAGGATGCGAGCGAGGCCTGCCAATGCGGCAGAGCAGCCCCATGAACCGTCTTGAGCTTGGAGGAGTCCAGTCGCGAATTGGCCGGACGCTTCGCCGGCGTCGGATAATCGGCCGTGGCGATGCGCTTGACCCGCACGGACGTGCCGCCCAGCCGCTCCCGCTCGGCGAAGATCGCCTCGGCCACATCGGCCCAGACCGCCTCGCCCTGCGCGCCCATGTGGAAGACTCCACGCAGAGCCGCCTGGGTGGGGCGCTGAACCAGATTATGGGCCACGGCGAAGACCGCATCCGCGATATCGAGGGCACTGGTCGGGCAGCCGGACTGGTCCGCCACGACGCCGACCTCGTCGCACGTCTCAGCCAGCCGTAGCATGGTCTTGACGAAGTTCTTGCCGAAGGGGCTGTAAACCCAGGCCGTCCGGAGGATCGCATGGTTGGGATTGGCGGCGGCCACAGCCTCTTCGCCTGCGAGCTTGCTGCGGCCATAGGCCGAGATCGGCCCCACGGGGTCCTCTTCCCGATAGGGCCGGTCCAGGCTGCCGCCGAAGACATAGTCCGTCGAGATCTGGATGATCGGCACGCCGAGGGCGGCCGTGGCGCGCGCTACCTCGCCGGCGGCGACACCATTCACCGTTCGAGCCGTTGCTTCTTCGCTTTCCGCCAGGTCGACCGCCGTGAAGGCTGCGGCATTGACGACGATGTCCGGCCGGGTGGCGGCGAGCGCTGGGGCGATCGAACTCATCTGCTCCAGATCGAGCGTAGGGCGGCCCAGCGCCATCACGGACATGCCGCGCGACGCGCGCTCCAGCATCGAAAGCACGACCTGGCCCGAATGTCCCGTGACGGTGATCCTCATGGCTGGTCGCTCCTGCGTTCAGCCGAAATAGCGCGGCAGATCGGCCAGGCGCGGATGCTTGCGGTCTTTATCTGAAAGAACGAGTTCGGAATGGGGCAGGCGCCAGTCGATGCCGAGGGCCGGATCGTCGAAGGCGAGGCCATGGTCGTTGGCCGGACCATAGGGGGCCGTCACCTTGTAGAGCACCTCGGTGTCCGGCTCGAGCGTCACAAAACCATGGGCGAAGCCGACGGGCACCAGGAGCTGGCGCCAGTTCTCGCCCGAAAGCTCGACCGCGACATGCTGTCCGAAGGTCGGTGAGGATGCGCGCAGGTCCACGGCCACGTCCAAAGCGCGGCCTTTGGCCACGCGGACCAGCTTGTCCTGCGCGAAGGGTGCCGATTGGAAATGCAGGCCTCGCAGCGTACCGACCTGCGCCGAAAGAGAATGGTTGTCCTGCACGAAGACGAGGTCGATCCCCGCCGCAGCCAGGTCGGACTTCTTGTAGACTTCGGAGAAGAAGCCGCGATGGTCGCCATGCCTTTTGGGGGTGATGATCTTGACCGAGGGGATGGCGGTCTCTTCGACGCTGAGCATGATCTCGTCCGTCCAGTTCAGGCCGCGCCGAGCCGCTCGCCGCGATACACGCCGGAACGGATGTCGCCCCACCACTTTTCATTGGCGAGATACCATTCGACCGTGCGATGCAGGCCGGTCTCGAAGGTCTCCTTGGGGCTCCAGCCGAGCTCACGTCCGATCTTTCCGGCATCGATCGCGTAACGCGCATCGTGACCGGGACGATCCGTCACGTAAGCGATCAGCCGCTCATGAGGGCCGGCCGGGTCCGGCCTGAGTTTGTCGAGGATGGCGCAGATGCCCTTCACGACCTGGATGTTCGTCTTCTCGTTGTGCCCACCGATATTGTAGCTTTCGCCCAGACGGCCGCGCTCGGCCACGGTCAGAAGCGCATCGGCATGATCATCCACGTAAAGCCAGTCGCGCACGTTGAGACCGTTGCCGTAGATCGGCAGCTGCTTCCCCTCCAGAGCGTTGATGATCATCAGCGGAATCAGCTTCTCGGGGAAGTGATAGGGCCCGTAATTGTTGGAGCAATTGGTCATCACAACCGGGAGGCCATAGGTGTGGTGCCAGGCGCGCACGAGATGGTCAGACGCCGCTTTCGAGGCGGAATAGGGCGAATTCGGCTGGTAGGCCGTATCCTCGCGGAAAAAGCCTTCCTCGCCAAGCGAGCCGAAAACCTCGTCGGTCGAGATGTGATGAAAGCGGAAGCGATCCTTGGCCTCGCCTTCGAGGCCGCGCCAGTGCCGCAGCGCCTCCTGCAGAAGCGCGAAGGTGCCGACGATGTTGGTCTGGATAAAGTCCCCTGGTCCGTCTATCGAACGGTCGACATGGCTCTCGGCGGCAAGATGCATGACGATGTCGGGCTTGAACTCGGCGAAGAGCGCTCGCATGCGCTCGCCGTCGCCGATGTCGGCATGCTCGAAGCGGTAGCGGTTGCTGCCCGCCACCGACGCGAGAGAAGCAAGGTTGCCGGCATAGGTCAGCTTGTCGACGACGCAAACTCCGTGCTGCGTCTCGCCGATCAGCTTGCGCACCACTGCAGAACCGATGAAGCCTGCTCCTCCGGTGACCAGAAACCTCAATGACACGCCGTCTGCTCCGGAAGCTGTTGCTGATGGGAGTGGTTGCGAACCTAGACGGAAGAAACAGCCTCGCCGAGCGCTGTCAAGCATGGCTAGAGGAAACCGGCGCCCGATTCGTAACGCTGTATGTTCCTCCGCCTCGGTCCAGAGCCCAGGATGGCTGGTTCAACAACGGTGCATAACATTGTCGCTTTCCGCATGTTGGGGCCCGCGTAGCCGCGCAGCTCTTACAAACACGATCAGCAGATCAGCCCACTGAAGCGTCGTCGTCTTGACGGCAACACCAATGCGGTCTTTTTGGCTTCCAATGCAGCAGATACTGACGGTGCCGATCTTCGTCGCGCGCCCTGGACGGATTAGGTTCGGCGTATGGCTCCGTCTTCACGTTTAGCGGCTGCTATCCGCCTTGGGCTGCGGTCTCGCGCTTATCTTCGCCATGTGTTTCAGAAGATCACGGCCCTAACCGTTGGCGCCATTTTTGTGTCACGCCCAGGCGAGAGGCTGCGCTTGGCTTTGAGTGCATATCGAAGGCCCGCGCGCCAGCCAGCCGTCCGGGCCGCTGTGGTCGCCCACCTCTATTATCTCGATCTCCTGCCGGAGATATTGCGGTGCCACGCAACGCTGCCTGAAGGCTCGCCGCTCCATCTCACGGTCCCTCATGATCGTAGCGACGATGCCGTCCGTTTGACCGACGGCATGGCGACGGTCACCGTTCATCCCTGCCAAAATCGTGGGCGTGACGTCGCCCCCTTCCTAGAGTTGCTCAATGCTGGCACGTTCGATGGCTACGATGCTGTCTTGAAGCTCCATACGAAACGGAGCCCGCATCTCTTGGATGGAGAAATACGACGCAAGCTTCTCTTTACCATGCTTGCTGGAGAGCGAAATCAGACTCGGCGCACTCTGGCGTTGTTCGAAGCGGCAGATTCCGGGCTAGTCGGCTGGTCGGCCTGCTACCGCGACGCCCTGCCGTACTGGATGGGCAATGAAGCTCGGGTTTGCGCGATAGCCGCGAGAATGAATGCTCCGTCTGAGGCGATGCAGCTCGGCTTTTTCGAGGGATCGATGTTCTGGTTCAGACCGGCAGCATTGAACCGCTTGCGAGCTCTCGAATTGACGCAAGAAGATTTTGAGCCCGAGGCTCGCCAACTAGACGGCACCCTTCATCACGCCATCGAGAGATGTTTTACCATATCGGCTTGGGCAGACGGATTTCTCGTTCGCGACACTAAAGGCAAGATTTTAAGACCGCATGCGGACCTTTAGTATTCTGTCGGTGCGGAGCCGAGCCGACCCCTCAATCCGTCGAGGAGCCCAGCCCGCAACGGCTCCAGCGACCCATTCGCCCCCTTGGCGGCGAGAACCACGATCTGCGCTGCCAGCGCCGCGCAGGATTTGGCCCGCCAGCGCCACGGCACATGCCCGAGTCGAGCGGTCGCAATGACGTTGCGGGCGTAGTAATAGTTGCGCAGCCGCGAATGGCGCAGGATCTGCGGCTTGCCAAGCTCATCGGAGCTGACTGCTTCACCCCAGCGATGCGGCACGGTGAGGTCGGTCGCAACATAGGAACCCCAGCCGCGACGCCACGCTCGGAAGCCCCATTCGACGTCGATGCCCGCGATGAAGAAGTCTTCGCGGAAGCCGCCGACATCGGCATAGGCCGCCATGCTGACGAGGGAGGCCGAGGTCGGCGCAAAGTCGACTGCGGCGAGCCCTGCCTCGTCCGCCCCGCGGCGCCACTCGTAGCGGATCGGTTTGTAATGCCCCTCCGGCGGCGGCACGAGCCGCGGGGCCAGTACGCCCACCCGCAGCCCAGCATCCCGCAAGGCGGCCGAGCGATCCGCGAGGGCCTCCAGGAGGCGAGGGCCGGGCTCGCTGTCCTGGTCGAGCAGCATCACCTGGTCGAAGCCCTCTCCTGCCGCCGCCGCCATGACGGCGTTCAGGCCGTGGCCGAGTCCGAGATTGACGGGGCTCCGGATCAGGCGCAGATCCGTGGGTACCAGCGCCGCGAGCGCGGCGTCGTCCACCGGCCCGTTAGCGAAGGCGAAGAAGGGGCAGCCCCGAAGCCCTTCGGCCTGGCGGGCCAGCAATGAAGGGTCGGGCCGATACAGCACGACCGCCGCACAGGCACGTGCAATTCGCCCTCGCCCGTCGGATCCTGTCGTCACGGCCTGTCCTCATCGAGAGGCTACGCCATAGACCGTTCCGGCGCGGGCCGGCAACGGCGTCGGACCCGACTCGTCCCCGACGCACGTCACCGATCCGCCTCTCGCCCTTGTCGCCGACCGGCGGCTTGCGCGATAACGGGGGCGGTCCCGGCGGTCCGCCGCGACGTCACGGGGCGGCAGAGACCATCGATAGCATGAGCTTTCACAACCTCCACAGCCACGGCTTCGTCCGTCTCGCCTGCGCGGCGCCGCGGCTGAAGGTGGCCGATCCGGCGTTCAACCTCACGCAGATGCTGCCGCTGCTGCGCCAGGCGGACGGCGAGGGCGCCTCGGTCGTACTGTTCCCGGAGCTCGGCCTTAGCGCCTATGCGATCGACGATCTGCATATGCAGAGCGCGCTGCTCGATGCGGTGCGCGGTGCGCTGGCTGCGCTGGTCGACGAGAGCCGTAACCTGCGGGCGGTGGCTGTCGTCGGCGCGCCGCTGCGCGTCGAGGGACGGCTCTTCAACTGCGCCATCGCCGTGCATCGCGGCCGCATCCTCGCCGCTGTCCCGAAGACCTATCTGCCGAACTACCGCGAATTCTACGAGCGCAGACAGTTCGCCTCGGGCGAGCGTGCCGGCATTACCGCGATCGAGCTCTGCGGGCAGGAGGTGCCCTTCGGCACGGACATCCTGCTCACCGCCTCCGACATCCCCGATCTCGCGCTCCACATAGAGATCTGCGAGGATGTCTGGATGCCGGTGCCGCCGAGTTCGTTTGCGGCACTGGCGGGCGCAACGGTGCTGCTCAACCTCTCCGCCTCCAACGTCACCATCGGCAAGTCCGACTGGCGCCACACCCTGTGCAAGGCCCATTCCGGCCGCTGCATCGCGGCCTATGCCTATTCCGCCGCTGGTACGGGTGAGTCGACCACCGATCTCGCCTGGGACGGGCAGGCGATGATCTACGAGAACGGCGCCCTGCTGGCCGAGGCCGAGCGTTTCGCCGGCGAGCCGCAGCTGATCCTCGCCGATATCGATCTCGAGCGGCTGGCGCTCGACCGGCTGCGCATGAACACCTTCGGCGACAATGCCGATGCGCTACGCGACCGGCTCGGCTTTCGCCGCATCGCGTTCGTGCTGGAGCCGGACTGCGAGGGCGATCTCGGCCTGAAGCGCGCGATCGAGCGCTTTCCCTTCGTCCCCTCGGACGATGCCCGGCTGAACGAGCTCTGTTTTGAAGCTTACAACATCCAGTCGCATGGCCTGCGCCAGCGGCTGGCCAGCACCCGCGTCGACAAGATCGTCATCGGCGTTTCCGGCGGGCTGGATTCGACGCAGGCGCTGCTCGTCGCCGCCGACACGATGGATGCGCTCGGCCTGCCCCGCGCCAACATCCTCGCCTACACGCTGCCCGCCTTCGCCACGAGCGCCGGCACCAAGACCAATGCCTGGCGGCTGATGAAGGCGCTCGGCGTCACCGCCGCCGAGATCGACATGACCCCGGCCTGCCGACAGATGCTGGTCGATATCGGCCACCCCTTCGCCGAGGGGCAGCCGGTCTACGACATCACCTTCGAGAACGTGCAGGCGGGCGCGCGCACCTCGCTGCTGTTCCGCCTCGCCAACAAGAACAACGGCCTCGTGCTCGGCACGGGCGATCTCTCGGAGCTGGCGCTGGGCTGGTGCACCTATGGCGTCGGCGACCAGATGTCCCATTACAACGTCAACGGCTCGGTCTCGAAGACGCTGATCCAGCATCTCATCCGCTGGGTCGCCCGCAGCGAGCGCTTCGGCGCGGAGGCATCAGTGACGCTCGAGGCGATCCTCGCCACCGAGATCTCGCCCGAGCTGGTGCCGGGTGAGGGCGACGGGCCAAGCCAGAAGACCGAGGATTTCGTCGGCCCCTATGCGCTGCAGGATTTCAACCTGTACTACACGACGCGCTACGGCTTCCGTCCGAGCAAGATCGCCTTCCTCTCCCAGCATGCCTGGGCAGATGCGGCGCGCGGCGCCTGGCCGCCGCATATGGAGGCGGTCAAGCATGTCGCCTACGACCTGCCGACGATCAAGCGCTGGCTCACCGTCTTCGTGCGCCGCTTCTTCGAGACCAGCCAGTTCAAGCGCTCGGCAATGCCCAACGGGCCGAAGGTCTCCTCGGGCGGCTCGCTCTCGCCGCGCGGCGACTGGCGCGCGCCGAGCGATGCGTCTGCGAGCGCCTGGATGGCCGATCTGGATCGCATACCCTGACCGTCGAGGGCGTCGTCCGTCCAGGCACATCAGAACACCAAACAGGGATGGTGTGTCGAAGAAGCTCGGCCGTGGGAGTTACCCGCGTTCGATCTCCCAGCCCTTAGCGCGTGCTAGATTCTCCATGACAGCAATTTGCCGTCGCAACTCATCCACACGCTGATACCATTCTCGTTCTGCAGCCTGCTGCTGCTTGTCTCGCAACGTCGCCAGCTTCCGCAGCCATGTCGCCGGGGGCGACGACACGCGAGGTCCAGGGGCTGTTTTGGACGAACCGGTTGGACGCAGCTGGTCGCAATGGATGTTTGTCGGTCTCACGACGATGTCATTATCACATCGCGCTTGCTGTGGGATCGTTACCAATGTGAGCAACCCCTAGGAACGCCCGCCATCCACCGAGAGGACCTGGCCGGTGATCCAGCCCGCCTGCTCGCTCAGGAAGAACAGGCTGGCGGCCGCGATGTCGGCGGGCGTGCCGAGGCGGCGGGTATGGATGCCCTCGACCAGACGCTTCTGACCTTCCGGCCCATAGCTCTCCCATTGCCGTTCGGTCGCGGGGTTGGAGCGCACAAACCCCGGCGCCACCGAATTCACCGTGATGCCATGCGGACCGAACTCCCAGGCGAGCTGCTTGGTCAACCCGACCAGCGCATGCTTGGCGGATGAATAGGCCTGGATGCCGGTCAGGCTCGGCCGCAGGCCCGCACCTGAGGAGATCGTGACGATCCGGCCATGCCTCGAAGCCTTCATCGCCGGAGCCGCCGCCTGCGCCAGGAAGAAGGCGGAATCGACATTCGCCGCGAAGATCACCCGCCAGTCGGCCTCCGAGATCGCTTCGATCGGACGCCCGACCTGGCCGCGCACGCCACCCGCCGCATGGACCAGAAGCTCTAGCCGCCCGCTTTGCGCGACGATGTCGGCGACGAGCTTGGCCGCGGCCTCGGCCGAGCCGAGATCGACCGCATGGGGAACGGCGCCGATCGCGGCCGCCGTGGCGGCGACGCCTTCGGCGTCGATGTCGGCGAGATGGACGGTGGCGCCGGCCTCGACCAGGGCGGCGGCGATGGCGCGCCCGATGCCCTGGGCCGCGCCGGTGACGAGGGCTACGCGGTCGTCAAAACGGATTTGCATCGGTCGATCAGCACTTTCAGGGTCTCGAAGGATTGCGGCCGCCGGCCGTCCTCGATGTCGTGGATCAGGGTCACCAGCGTCTCGACCGCCGGCGTCGGCACGCCGGCCTCGCGCCCGAGCGCGGCGATGATGCCGATCTGCGGATCGACCTCGGTCTTGCGCTTGCGCACGGCGAGGTCGCGCCAGATGCCGGAATGGGTCTTGGCGGTCTTGGAGGTGTAGTCGGCGAGCCAGGCGATCGTCTCGATCTGCGGATATTCCGGCTGGCCCGGCGCGAACACCATCGGGTCGAATTCGCCGAAACCCAGCGTCTTGACGCCGCGCGCCGCCGCCACCGCGGCGACCTCCTGGCCGAGCGCCAGCCAGACCACGAGGCGGTCGGGATCGGCGAAGTTCGCCGACATCGAATCCTGCGTCAGTGCGGTGCCGAACAGCATCGCGCCATAGGAGAGCTTGCCCCAGAGATAGCCCCAGATATTGGTGGTCAGGATCGATTTGGGCTCGAAACCGAGCAGAAGCTTGTGCATCTCGATGGCACGCGGCGTGATCTGCCCGTCGATCTCGCCGACGACGACGGCCCCCTCATTGCCGTAGAGGATCTCGCCGGGGCCGTGCCAGTCGGCGCCGAAATTGACGAAGCAGCCCATCGTCCGCTCCGCCCCGACGACGGCCGCGATGGCGATCTCGTTGAGGCCGTTCTGAGCCGAAAGGACGTAACCGTCCGGCGCGAGATGGGGCTCGAGCGCCGCGACCGCCTCGTCGGTCGCGCCGGCCTTCACGGCGAGCACGATGCGCTTGTAGGTCCCGGTCAGCTCGGCCGGGGTGACGGCGGGGATGACCTGCGTGAAAGTGTCGATCGGCCCGGTGATCGAAAGCCCCGTCGTCCGGCAGGCCTCGACATGCTCGGGCACGATATCGACCAGTAGAACGGGGATACCTGCGCGCGCCCAATAGGCGCCGAGCGTGCCGCCGATCGCGCCGGCGCCCCAGATCAGGATCGGTTCGGTGGTCATGGGTAGGCTCCGGATGCGCTGACCGATCCCCTTCCCCCCGCTTGCGGTGGGGAAGGGTTAGGGATGGGGGGCAGTGCCGCTCGGCAAGACGATGCAGGACCTGTCTCTTATACACATCTCCGAGCCCACG
>NZ_LSKN01000166.1:0-313 GCF_001557075.1 Methylobacterium sp. CCH7-A2 | reverse complement strand
CCGCTGCGCCCTGGCAGCGCGGGCAGTGCCGGTTGCGGCAGGAGTTGTAGGCGATGGTCGGGTGATCGCAGTCGCTACAGCGCATGACATGGCCGCCGAGCGCAGCCGTGCGGCAGGCCCGGATGGCACCCATCACCTTGAGCTGGCCGCGGATGAGCCGATGACGCGCAAGATAAGCCTCGCCATGCCGGTTTAGGATATCCGCGACCTCCAGCGCAGGCCGCGCCATAATCGGCGCGGGACCGCTATGGCGGTGGCGGCGGCGCCAGCAGCGCGAGCGGGCTCGTCACCTCGCGCAGGGTCTTCAGCGCGA
>NZ_LSKN01000165.1:0-243 GCF_001557075.1 Methylobacterium sp. CCH7-A2 | reverse complement strand
CCTCGCCCGCCGCTAGCCGCCTCGCCTTGACGCGGGTCTCGCCGCCGGTGACGTAGGAGATGAGCTGGAACAGGGCGTCGGGCGCGGGGCCGAGTGCACGCTGTGCGATCAGCGCCTCCCGCAACGGGACGCCGCCGACATCGGCGTCGGGCCGCGCGCCGAGCAGCGCGATGACGGCGTCGGCCAGCCGCGGATCGTTCTGCGCGATGACGCCGAAGGCGTCCCCCACCACATAATCGAGCC
>NZ_LSKN01000164.1:0-5005 GCF_001557075.1 Methylobacterium sp. CCH7-A2 | reverse complement strand
GCTACACCGAGACCGGCATCGTCATCCCCTGCCGCTTCGGCGAGGAGGAGGTCAACTTCGTCTCGCAGATGTATCTCGACGTTGAGCCGCCGATTTCGGCCGGCCGCGAGATCTGGGGCTTCCCCAAGAAATACGCCCATCCGAAGCTGGAGCTGGTCAAGGACACACTGACGGGCACGCTCGACTATGCCGGCCAGCAGGTTGCCATGGGCACGATGGGCTACAAGCATGAGAGCCTCGCCGGCAACGGCGCCAAGACGACCGCGACGCTGTCGAAGACGCAGGTCAACCTCAAGATCATCCCGGGCGTCGATGGCGAGCCGGAGATCTGCCAGCTCGTCGCGCTGAACCTCACCGAGATCACGGTCAAGGGCTCGTGGATCGGCCCGGGCCGGCTGCATCTGGTGCCGCATGTCAATGCGCCGGTCGCCGACCTGCCGGTGCGCCGCGTGCTCGGCGCCCACCACTTCATCGCCGACCTGACCCTGCCCTTCGGCCGCAAGATCCACGATTACATGCAGGAGGGCTGAGGCTTCGCAGGCCGCCGCCTGCACCGGCGCAAATGAAAACGGGCGGCTCGATCCATCGAGCCGCCCGTTTTCCGTTAATGGGACACTTGGTCAGGCCGGGACGGCCGCGCCACCAAAGCCTTCCGCACCGCGCGTCTGGCTCTGGGCCGCGACCGGGACGACACGCGACACCGATTTCCGCTCAGAGTCGATCCGCTCGATCAGATAATAGGCGCGCTCGGCGCTGCCGAGTAGGGCCAGTATCGCACCGCGCTCGACCCAGGGCAGTTCTGCGCCAAGCCGCAGGCAGCGTTCGCGCATTTCGGCGAGAGCCTTCAACCGCGGCTCGGCTTGGGCGGTGACCGGCGGGTTGACCTGGTCGATCGGAATGATCGCCCGGAGCGCATCTTCAACCTGGTCAACAAGGCTGTTCACCAGACCGCGACCGACCTCGCCGAAGGGCTGGCGCTCGATCCGGCGGGCGATCTGGTAGAGCGCTTCGCCCAGACTGGCCGTCTGGTCTTCCTCCTCGATCAGGCTCGCGACAAGATCGGCCCGGGCATAGTGCATGTCGGCCTTGAACATGCCCGAGGTGTAGGAACGAATCTCGCGGTTGAGGATGTCGATGGCTGCATAGTGTTCCTCGATCTTGTCAGGGGCATTCTCGCTACCCTTGGCGATGTCGAGGAACTGGCGCGCGGCTTCGAGGTAGCGCCCGGTTTCGCGCTGGACCGCGGGAACGGCGGAGACAGGGTCGCTGGCTGCAGCTGCGCTCAGATATTTCGGCTGGGTATAGTCCTCCCGATCGCCGGTCGCGTTAGCACCAACCTTCATCAGGACGCTCTCGAAGACGCCGACGAAGGGGAAGAGCAATACGGTATTGAAGATGTTGAAGAAGGTCGAATAAAGGCCGATGGCCACAGGAACCAGCGGGAAGGTCTCCTTGCCGTCCTTGATCACCGGCACGCCGGGGTCGCCGCCGAACCACTGCATCGCCCAGGTCAGGACGTCCATCGACACGAAGAACAGCGGGATCGTCACCATCACGCCGATGATATTGAAGGAAATATGCGCATAGGCCGCGCGTTTGGCGTTCTTGGTGAGATTAAGTGAGGCCATCCACGAGGTGATGGTGGTACCGAGATCGGCGCCCAGCGAAAAGGCGACGGCAGTCTTCCAGTCGAGGATACCGGCCGCGCCGAGCCCCATGACGATGCCGATCGTCGCTGACGACGAATGGATCATCGCAGTGATACCGGCGGCGATCAGGACGCAGTAGATCAGGCCCATGAAGGAGTCGGCCCGTAGCGACGAGATCACGCCCATCACTTCAGGCATGGCGCGCAGAGGGCGAAGCCCACCCGTCATCAGGTTCAGGCCGTAGAAGATCAGCGCGAAACCCATGCAAGCAAGAGCGATGTTCTTGACCTTGTCGGTCTTGGCGAAAATGTGGACGAGCGCGAAGATGCCTGCGAGAAGAAGACCGAGCGGGCCTAGTGGCAGAGCGATCAGGCCATTGCCGAGCGTCGTGCCGATATTGGCACCCATGATCACGCTGATCGCCGGCCGTAGCCCGATGACGCCGGCATTAACAAGACCGACGACCATGACCGTCATCGCCGTCGAGGATTGGATGACGCCGGTGATGAACGTTCCGGCGATGACGCCCTTGACCGGCGTGCCGGCAATCTTGGCCAACAGCGAGCGCATCTTGTTGACGGCGAGGGACTGAATGCCGTTGCTCATGAATTCTAGGCCCAGCATGAAGATGCCGAGCCCCCCGATGACCGGTACGATCACCTGAGTGAAGATATCGACTTGCATGCTGGCGCCCCCCTCGGCACTGACTGTCACTCGCAGCGCCCACTCGCTCTCGTTGCAGCGCTGGGCCGAAACCTAGGTGGCGGGGTGTGACGCCCTTGTGACCTCGTCCGGGACGCTGAACAACGACCGTCATCATTGTGGCGCCGCGGCACTCGCCAAAACAGTAACGAGTGAATTCGCGATATCGGGTTTCGGTTTCTTGTGTTTCACTTGCCACGACATACACGCCCGGATGATCGACAGATAAATTATCACGTCGGCTCACCGAGCGGCTGCGACGCAGTCTAGGACTGTGTCCAGTTACGGCAATCGCTTGATAGATCTTGCGTTCGTCACGCCGTCGTCATTCGCAGTCCATAGCTTCTCAATTGGCCTATTAACGCCGGCTAATTGGACAATCGAAGGTACGAACGAATGAAAACCTTGGGTCGTCTTTATTTTGCAATCGCGTTATTGACATCGAGCGTAGGTCTGGCGCAGACGCCAGCGGATATCGGCCATCGTTCGAATATGGGCTTGCCGGTCGTCGGCATGATCACCGGTGCGGGCTCGACCTTCACCTTTCCAGTGATCGGCAGGTGGTCGCGGCTGTACCGCTCGGCCAAGGCCGACGGTGCCGACATGGCGCCCCTCGACATAGGCATCGAGTATGAGCCAATCGGTTCCCTCGGTGGCGAAGTTCGGGTGACGCAGCGTGCCGTCGATTTCGGCGCCACGGATCGGCCCGTCTCTAGCGTAGAACTTGCGCGGACCGCGATGATTCAGTTCCCCTTCGTAATGGGAGGCATCGTCCCGGTCGTGAATATCGATGGCGTCGGAGCGGGCCAGCTTCGGCTGACCGGGCCGGTCCTGGCCGATATCTATCTCGGCAGGATCAAGACCTGGTCTCACGCGGACATCAAAGTCCTGAATCCGGCGGTCAGATTGCCCGAAGCCGCGATCAAAGTCGTATGGCGTTCCGACGGATCAGGCACGACCTTCAACTGGACGGATTACCTCTCCCGCGTCAGCCCGGACTGGGCGGCCCGGATCGGTGCGAATACCCAGGTCGCCTGGCCGGTCGGCACCGGCGCGGAGCGGACGCAGGGCGTGATCAACCTGGTTTCCCGGACAAAGAACGCAATCGGCTATGTCGAGCTAGGGCAGGTGGTGCGGGCTTCCCTTGCTTACACCCTGCTGCAGAACAGGGCCGGCCAGTTTGTCAAACCCGATGCAGCGAGCCTGCAGGCTGCCGCAGCCAGCGCCAACTGGTCAGCCAACCAAGATTTCGCGCTGATGCTGACCGACGCGCCAGGGCCACAATCCTGGCCGATCGTGGCCACGACGTTTGCGCTGGTGCCAAAGCCTTTGAATGCGCGCTCCCGCGAGGTGATCAGCTTTTTTCGCATCGCATTCGAGAGGGGAGCCGCCGACGCAACATCGCTGGGCTATGTGGCGTTGCCCGAGCCCCTGGTTCAGAAAATCAGAGATTATTGGGACACAGCCCTGAAGCCCGGCGGCTAGCTGAGGCTTGTCGCTTTAGCTTAACGTCCTCGAAAGCTTAAATCGCGTTGCTCAAGCGCGAACCGTGCGCATGTCCGACGACAGATGGTCACATGACGTCAAAGTGCCCGGGAGGTGACGTTGCCCTTCCCGAGGTTGATCGCCAGAATCCAATCAGGCCGCAGCCGAGAGATCTGTTGCGTCAAATTCGTCCATCGGTACGATCAGTTTCATGCAGCCCCTTGCCTTCTCGATCGCGGCGCTCACCCTCGCCGCTGCCAGCTCGTCTCTTGCTCAAGGGCTGGCACCGGAGCCCGTGGTGGTTAAGTCCATCATGCTGGATGGCAAAAAGATCGCGCCCGGCGGGGCCGTCGCTGAAATCTTCGGCCTTCGAAAAGGCGGTGACGGCTTTGTTTCGGTGCGATCTGCGCCCTCGACGAAAGCTGCCGAGCTGGGACGATTGATCCAAGGCGAACGCGTCATCGGCGTACTGCAAAAAGATTGGAATTCCGCGAGTTTCGTGGGGGTCATCTATCTGCCTGACGCGCAAGCAGACACGGCCCTGATGGAAGCTTGTCGTCTCCCCGAGGCCCCGCCCTACTTTGACGGAACCTACACGGGACCCTGCCGGTCTGGCTGGGTAGCCAGACGATTCGTGCGGGTTTTGGCGGATTGATGCTGCGCCAGTCAGCGGGCAAGAACGGGGTCACCACCGAGTGGCCCTAAACCCGACGGCACTGGAACATCCGTACCTCGATAGTCTGACTTCACAACGAGCTTCGGGCTAGCTGATAGATAGAGCTTGCGGACCACGATGAGCGTGAACGCCGATTGCTGTGCCACCTCGTTCGTCGCATCAATGACCAGCTTTCCGCGCGGAAGATACATCGTTCCGGTCAAATTCGAGACGAAATTGCTCTTAATGACGTGCTCGCGGTCGAGCGAGGTTGCCCTGTCCTCGAAGAAGAGGAGCCCTGTTAACGGCCCGTCTTTGGGCGCGTTCAGAACCACCCTCGCGTTGCTCAGGAACTGAAACGTCGTTTTCTCGCCCTTGAGGTAGAAGCCGACATACTCGCCTCGAACATCAGCGTTCGAATCGACCACGAGCGGTCCATCTGTCAAACGGCGCGCAATATTGGGTCTGACTCAATCTCGCTGCAGATAAGCGGTGATCTGGCGCTGTTTTCCAG
>NZ_LSKN01000163.1:0-1102 GCF_001557075.1 Methylobacterium sp. CCH7-A2 | reverse complement strand
AACCGGCAATCGCCGGTGACCACCGTCAGCTACACCACGCTATGGGACACGACCATGGCTGGGGGACTAGGACCCCTATCCAAGTTCACAAAGAACTGGGCGACAACGTGTTTTTTGGCGGCTTGTCGGTCCGATATCCCCAATGTGGGCCGGTGATGTGGGCCAGTCAAGACAGTGAGAACCTTCCAGAAGGCCTGCGATACGGATAAGGAAATTGACATGCGCATGGCGCAGTCTAGATAATAGATTAGATTTCGATTGAAATTCTGGCACGGGCCCGTCATCAAATCGACCTTGACTGAGAGGTTGAAAGTCATGGATCTTAAAGAAGTAATTAGTGATCGCCTGATTATAATTGACGAACATCTTTCTTCTATTGAAACGCCCGTCTGGCATAGAGTGACACAGGCCTCGATTATATTTGTAAAGGATTATATCTTAGAAATAGAAGGTGACGATAAATCTGATTTTTATAATAAGCCTTGGTTTGCTGTTATCTACCACTATGTCAGAGAATGGTATCAAAATTTATACGGGCCCGCGCTTGATCGAGGGGGAACCTCAACAGCAACTGGTGTTGCGCTTGTTCGCGGCGTGCCTATTGAACTCAAAGTACCACTCACCCGCAGTACTGTAGAAATACCTGGTGAAACCGCTTGGCTACACTTTCCGGTGACGATTGAGGACGGTGAAAATCCAGAGACCTGGCTAGTCGGCTCGCCGCCTATCGACAGGCTACCGCAGCGTGAACGGACGAAACTCTTTGCAAAGCTGACTGCTATCGGCACAGGCTTACGGCGCATCCGCATAAACCTGATGGGCATCAAACCCAGCGATGAAAAGATAAGCGGACTTCTCGAAGGCGTTCTTCCCGAATTGGAAAGTGCCGCCGTGAACATCTTACGCAAGGATGCTGTAGGGCGGGGAGCCGCTCTCTGGTCGCTACAAATGGCCGTTGAAAAGACCTTAAAAGCCTTTGCCCAACACAAGACGGGGAAATTTCGGCAGTCGCATGATCTTTTTGATCTCTACGACGACGTGAAGGACCTAGGCTTCGTGGACAAAGGGTAGCCAGAGTTTGACTGCGGCAATGGCGACGAAT
>NZ_LSKN01000162.1:0-463 GCF_001557075.1 Methylobacterium sp. CCH7-A2 | reverse complement strand
CGGCGGGAGAGACGTTCTTCTGGGACCCATCCGCACGTCTGGGCGCCTGCGGCGACTGGTGCATCGGGCCGCGGGTGGAAGCGGCGTTCGACAGCGGTGACAGCCTCGCGGGCGCCATCATCGGTCTCAACGCGGCGCGATGAGCGCGGGCCCACGGTCTTGGCCTGCCCCGATGGAGTGGTTCAGCTTCGATCTAATGCATGGTAGGATTCACAGCCACGTTTGACGGCGGCATGATAGTAGCCGGCGCCGGTGGCTTGTAGCCGAGCGAGGCGTGCGGGCGCCTGGTGTTGTAGTGCTGGCGCCAGCTCTTGATGACGGCCGTCAATTCGGCGAGAGCGTAGAAGATCTCGTCGAGAAGCAGAATGCCGAGCAGGGTCTCATGCCGGTCGTTGAAGACGAAGTGTCGATCTCCGGCTACACCGACGAGAACCGGCCTATGGTTGAGGCGTTCCTGCATGCA
>NZ_LSKN01000161.1:0-257 GCF_001557075.1 Methylobacterium sp. CCH7-A2 | reverse complement strand
GGCACTGCTCGGGCTTGAGCCGGTAGAGCAGCGACAGGATCATCGTGTTGATCGCCACCGACTTGCCCGAGCCGGTGGTGCCGGCGACCAGCAGATGCGGCATCTTGGCGAGATCGACGATCACCGGCTCGCCGCCGATGGTCTTGCCGAGGCCGAGCGCGAGCTTGTGCTTGGAGCTCTCGAAATCCTGGCTCGCGAGCAACTCGCGCAGATAGACCGTCTCGCGCTTGGCGTTGGGCAGTTCGATGCCGATCGCG
>NZ_LSKN01000160.1:0-32597 GCF_001557075.1 Methylobacterium sp. CCH7-A2 | reverse complement strand
CCACCACACCCGGCCGCACGACGCCTCGCGACAGCCCCCTTGGTCGGGTGCAGCGCGGGTAGGATAGGCATGGAACCGCGCGGCGGGGATAAGTTTGCCGTCGCGCCTCAGTTGGCCCGGTTCCAGACCACCGAGCGGCAGATCAGCCCGCCCAGCACGCAGCCCGAGGTGGTGAGCTTGTCGCCGGCCAGCGTCATCGTGCCGGAATAGGTCTTGCCGTCCTCGGGATTGAAGGCGCTGCCGGTCCATTTGCCGTCGCCCGACGGCTTCATGTCGTAGAAGATGCGCTGGCCGACCTTGGCCGGGCCGTTCGGGTCCTTGAGCCAGGCCAGCGTGCCGCACATCGCCTCGCCGCATTTGGCGAAGCGCACCCGCGAGGCGCCGCTGTCGCGCAGCCAGGTGCCGGTGACGTCCTGCGCCTGGGCCGGTGCGCCCGAGGCGAGGCCGAGCGCGAGCAGGCCGAAACCGGCGAGGCCCGCGCGGGAAAGACGCGATCCGATGGTCATCAATACCTCCCTGTCAGACCACGCTATGCTGCATGGTTCAGATGTGAACCTTAAGCCGGAACCGGAGCGCTTCCAAGGCCCTGCCGCTGCGCCGCAGCCCTCGCTTCCGCAGCGCAGGGTGAATCCTCCGTTGACGGGCGGTTTCGCATTTGCCCGAAAGCCCATTGAAAAGACTGCGGTTTTCGGGATCGAAGGCTGAATCGAGCGTTGATTTAACCGCTCGCTCATTCCTCGTTGAGCTTCGATTCATCGCGAATTTTAGCGAGCCCTTTAAGCGCCGCCGCCAGTCTTCACCTCACGAGCCGGGGCCTTTGGACGGGTGGCCGGCGCCAACGAAAGACAAAGGGTGGTTGTCATGGCACGCATGGAAATGAGCGCGATCCCGGCCTCGCTGGTGGTCCCGAGCGAGGCTTCGGCCGAGGCCTATTACGAGCTGGGTCTGATGTATGCCTCGGGTCGCGGCATCCCGGTCGATCTGGTCACGGCGCAGAAATGGTTCAACGTCGCCCAGGCCCGCGGCTGCGGCCGGGCCGCCGCCCACCGCCAGGAGCTGGCGCTGGAGATGACGCGCGACGAGATCGCCAAGGCGCTGCGCGAGGCGAGGACCTTCCTGACCCGCCATTAAGCCGGTTCCGCCGGGATGGCCGACGAGCCTTGTGGGGCGGGGAGGGCGCAGCTATAAGCGCGCCGCATTCCCCAGAAAATCCCCGAGGATTCATCGATGGCTGTTCAGCGTACCTTCTCCATTCTCAAGCCCGACGCGACCCGTCGCAACCTCACCGGCGCGGTCAACGCGGTGATCGAGAAGGCCGGTCTGCGCATCGTGGCGCAGAAGCGCATCCACATGACCAAGGCCCAGGCCGAGACTTTCTATGCGGTCCATTCGGCGCGGCCCTTCTTCGGCGAGCTCGTCGAGTTCATGACCTCCGGCCCCGTGGTCGTGCAGGTCCTCGAGGGCGAGGACGCCATCACCAAATATCGTGAGGTGATGGGCGCCACCAACCCGGCCAATGCTGCCGAGGGCACCATCCGCAAGCTCTTCGCCGAGTCGGTCGGCGAGAACACCGTGCACGGCTCGGACGCCCCGGAGACGGCGGCGGTCGAGATCGCGCAGTTCTTCGCCGGCAACGAGATCGTCGGCTGATCCGACGGCCATCCCGGCTTTCAAACGAAAAGGGGGCGGGTCGCGATCGACCCGCCCCCTTTTTCATGTCGCCCCGGCGGTCCGCAGCGGCAGCCTGACGTGTCAGAAGCCCAGATCGAAGGCATAGCTCGCCGAGACGCCGATCGTGATCGAATCCCGCGAGCCGAAGGTCCGGACCACCGGCGACTTCGCGGCATCGCCGACGAGGTGCTTGTACTCGACATAGGCCGTCGTCTGGAACCGCTCGGACCAGTTGTAGGTCGCCTGCGCGATCGCGCCATAGGAGAGCACGCCGCTGTTGAAGCGCTGCAGCAGCCCGCCGGTGCCGGCGGCGCCTGGAATCGCGCCGAAATAGGTGCGCACGTAATCGGCGCTGGCGACCGTCATGCGTGGGCCGATGCCGAGCTTCCAGGTGTCGTTGATGCGGGCGAAGGCGTCGAGCTTCACCTCCGCGATCAGCCCGTCATGGGCGACGATGCCGCGGCGCAGGTCGACGCGCGCGCGCAGCCAGGAGGCCGGGTAGAACTCGGCGAAGGCGCCGGCCTCGGCGCCGAACTTCACATTGGGCACGGTGACCAGCGCGGGATTGACGCTCGACTTCCGCTCCCAGAGCAGATTGCCGGAGAAGCCGACGCGCCAGGCGGTGCCGGAGAAGAAGCCGATCGAGATCGCGTCGTCCTCGGCCGACCACCAGGTGCTCTTCAGCCCGCGGCCGAGCGAGATGATCGGCTTCGGCCGGAAGATATAGTCGTTCGAGCCGAGATAGTCTGGCTGGCGATGAAGGCCGGCGCCGAGCGTCAGCGTCCAGTTCTGGGCGGACTGAGGCGAGGTGAGGGTGCTGTATTCGGATGACTGGGCCGCCGCCCGCTCGGGCGAGGACAGGAGGCAGGCGACGAGACCCGCCAGTAACGCAACGCGACGCATGGCACTCAACTCCGGCGCAACGGCGCCACTCATGACCACAGACCCGCAGAATGAAGCATTAGGATTAACTCCGGGTTGACGATGCGCCGCATGCGGCGGGAAGCGGCGACCATGCCGCGGCGGCGCGGACCGGGCCAGCGCAGAGGCCGGTTTCCTTTTTTTCGCCATGCGTTACCAAGGCGCTATGACGGAATTGCCACGCATCGCGCACCACCCCTCGACCTGCCCGCATGACTGCCCCTCGGCCTGCTCGCTGGAGGTGGAGGTTATCGACGGGCGCAGCATCGGCCGCGTCCGCGGCAGCAAGCGCCAGAGCTACACCGATGGCGTGATCTGCGCGAAGGTCGCGCGCTACGCCGAGCGCATTCACCATCCCGATCGGCTGCTGCATCCGATGCGCCGCACCGGGCCCAAGGGTTCCGGGCAGTTCGCGCGCATCTCCTGGGACGAGGCGCTGGACGAGATCGCGCGGCGCTTCCTCGCGATCGAGGCGGAGCACGGGGCGGAGGCCGTCTGGCCCTATTACTATGCAGGCACGATGGGCCTGGTCATGCGCGACGGCATCAACCGCCTGCGCCATGCCAAGCGCTATTCGGGCCAGTATTCGACGATCTGCACCACCACGGCCTGGACGGGCTTCATCGCCGGCACGGGGCGCCTCGCCGGGCCGGACCCGCGCGAGATGGCGCAGTCCGACTGCATCGTGATCTGGGGCACCAATGCGGTTCACACCCAGGTCAACGTGATGCACCACGCGATCAAGGCCCGCAAAGCGCGCGGCGCCAAGATCGTCGGCATCGACATCTACCACAATGCGACGCTGGCCCAGGCCGATCTCGCCCTCGTGCTGCGGCCGGGCACCGACGCCGCGCTCGCCTGCGCCGTCATGCACATCCTCTTCCGCGACGGGCATGCCGACCGTGCCTATCTCGCGGCCCACACCGACGCCCCGGACGAACTCGAGGCGCATCTGCAGAGCCGGACGCCCGAATGGGCGGCGGCGATCACCGGGCTCGAGATCGCCCAGATCGAGGAATTCGCCGCGCTCGTCGGGACGCGCAAGAAGAGCTTCTTCCGGCTCGGCTATGGCTTCGCCCGGCAGCGCAACGGCGCCGTCTCGATGCACGCGGCGCTGTGCGTGCCAACCGTGACCGGCGCCTGGCAATACGAGGGCGGCGGCGCCTTCCACAGCAACAGCGGCATCTATCGCTGGCGCAAGAGCCTGATCGAGGGACTCGACGTTCGCGACCCGGGCGTGCGCGAACTCGACCAGTCGCAGATCGGGCGCATCCTGACCGGGGATGCGCAGGCTCTGCGGCAGGGCGGGCCGGTCAGGGCACTCCTCATCCAGAACACCAACCCGGTCTCGGTCGCGCCCGAGCAGGAATTGGTCAAGCAGGGCTTCGCCCGCGAGGACCTCTTCACCGTCGTCCATGAGCAGTTCATGACCGAGACGGCGCAGATGGCCGACATCGTGCTGCCGGCGACGCAGTTCCTCGAGCATGACGACATCTATCAGGGCGGCGGCCACCAGCACATCATGTGGGGCGGCAAGCTGGTCGAGCCGGCGGGTGAATGCCGCTCGAACCATGAGGTGATCTGCGCCCTGGCGAAGCGCCTCGGCGCGCAGCATCGCGGCTTCGACATGACCCCGCGCGAGATCGTCGACTGGACGATGCGCGAGAGCGGCCGCGGCACGCTCGACGAGCTCATCGCCAACGAATTCCTCGACGTGCAGCCGGATTTTCGCACGGCGCATTACCTCGACGGCTTCGGCTATCGCGACCGCAAGTTCCGCTTCAAGCCGGACTGGCCGAAGGTCCCCAACGCCAATGCCGGGCCGGTCGGCCCCTGGCAGGACATGCCGGTGCTGCCCGACCAGTGGGACGTGCTCGACAATGTCGATGCCGAGCATCCCTTCCGTCTCGCGACCAGCCCGGCCCGCAGCTTCCTGAACTCGACCTTCACCGAGACTCCGGGTTCGGTGAAGAAGGAGGGCGGCCCGACGCTGATGCTGCACCCCGAGGACGCCGCGAGGCTCGGCGTTGTCGCCGGCGACGAGGTCGTCGTCGGCAACCAGCGCGGCAGCGTCCATCTCAAGGCGGTGCTGTTCGAGGGTGTGGTGCGCGGCGTCGTCATCGCCGAATCGATCTGGCCCAACGCCGCCCACAAGCATGGGCGCGGCATCAACACGATCACCGGAGCGGACGGCCCGGCGCCTTTCGGAGGCGCGGCCTTCCACGACAACAAGGTCTGGATCAAAAAAGACGTTCCGGATCACAAGGGCGTGACCGCGCTCCCTTGATTTTTCGGCGGTGCTATGGACCATCCCTCGCGCAGGCAGGACGGCTCCGGAACTGATGCGCCTGCTCTCGAAGGACGAACGAAATCATGATGATGCGGCGGATGGGTGCGGTCTTGCTGGCCGGTGGAATCTCTGTGCTGGCGACGCTCGGCGCCCAGGCCGCGAGCGGGACGAGCGCCCTGCCGCCGCCGGACCCGACGGCCAAGAACCTGACCCCCTACATGATCCAGCTGCGCGCCTTCGATGCCTGCCTGGTGACGCAGTCGCGCCTGATGGGCACGACGCGCGAGGCCGTCCACACGCCCTGCAGCTGCTACGCCAAGGGCACCGTCGCCGCGATGACCAAGGACGAGATCCAGGCCTTCCGCGACACCGGCTACTTCAACGACTCGGCCCGCGAGAAGGGCCTGGGCTTCATCGACCGCTGCAAGCTCAAGCGGCCGATCTGAGCGGCTGCTCCTCCGCGAAGAAGCGCTCGCGCATCCGCCCGGCATAGGCCGTGAGCGCCGACCGTTGCTCGACCAGCCCGCGGAAGGGCGAATCGAACAGCGGCGTCAGCGCCGCGATCAGGAAGGCGCCGGGCGCGGCATCCCCGCCCACCGGCGCGTCTCCGCCGAAATAGCGGTGCTCGCCCAGAATTGCGACCATCGCGTCGAGCGCCCGCTCCGCGAGCTTGAGCCGCTCCGCGGGGCTGTGGCGGCCGATGCCATGGCCGTCGACATTGCGCCGGACCTTGCGGCGCACCAGCGCACAGACCAGCGGCCGCAGCGGCGCCGGCACCGGCTTGAAGAACTGCGCCGGACCGCGGGCGAAATTGCCGTCGTCGAGCCAGCGCTCGGCCACCATGATCCAGTGGATCTGGTCCTCCAGCATCTTCTCCAGGGCCCAGAGGGCGCCCCGCCGCTCGGCATCGAGCCCGGCGTCGAAATCGATGCCGTGCCGCTCCTCGAGATGGAAGCGGATGAAGCTCGAATCGCAGATGGTGACCCCATCCTCGACGATCAGCGGCAGCTTGCCCTTCGGCGCCCGCCTCAGGTCGCCGATCCGCGTCTCGTAGGGCAGGCCGGAGAGCTTCAGCAGGATCTCGGCCTTGATGCAGAACGGGCTCGGATCGGGCAGGCCGAAGGCCGGTCCGAAATGGTGCAGTGTGATCATGCTCTTCCCCCTTCGCGATGCCGCAGGACGATTTGACGCTACTGACATAGTCCTGACAGGATTTGTCAGCACAACAGGCTAGTCTCCGATCGTCCGAGGCCAGCGGGAAGAACCGGGATGCAGCGCGCCGAACGATTGCTCGACATGATCCAGAGCCTGCGCCGCCGCCGCCGGCCGGTGACGGCGGAAACGCTCGCCGCCGAACTCGATGTCTCCGTGCGCACGGTCTATCGCGACATCGCCGCGCTGGTGCGACAGGGCGTGCCGGTCCGCGGCGAGGCCGGCATCGGCTATGTGCTGGATGCCGGCTTCGACCTGCCGCCGCTGATGCTGTCTCCGGACGAGATCGAGGCCGTGCTGGTCGGGATGCGCTGGCTCGGCGAGCGGGCCGACCCCGTGCTCGCACGCGCGGCCGAGGATGTCGTCAGCAAGGTTGCGGCCGTGCTGCCGCCGCATCTGCGCCCGATCCTGCTCGACGGCGCGCTCTTCGCCCCGCTCTATGGCCGCGACGCGCCGACCGATCTCGTCGACATCGCCGCCGTGCGCGCCGCCATCCGCCAGGGCCGCAAGCTCGAGGTCCGCTACCGCGACGAGAGCGGTCAGGACACGCAGCGGATGATCTGGCCGATCGGCATGACCTTCTACGATCGCGTCCGCATCGTGATCGCCTGGTGCGAGCTGCGCCAGGACTTCCGCCATTTCCGCACCGACCGCATCACCGATCTCGTCGCGCGCGAGGAGCGCTATCCCGCGCGCCGGGCCGATCTTTTCCGGCGCTGGCAGAAAGAGGAGGAGGCGCGTTGCCGGGCGGATTCGGAGCGCCGGGCCCGGCAGGCGGAAGGGCAGCCGGCGGAGCCCGCGCCGGCTCAGCGCCTGACGAGTGCGCCGTCCACCAGCGCCACGGCGCCGGAGGCGACGGCCGCGAGCGCCTGAGGATAGAGCCCGTGTTCCTGGGTGAGGACGCGCGCGGCCAGCGTGTTCTCGTCGTCGCCCGGCAACACCGGCACCTTCGCCTGCGCAATCACCGGGCCGGCATCGAGTTCGGGCACGACGAAATGTACGCTGCAGCCATGCTCGCTGACGCCGGCCTCGAGCGCCTGGCGGTGCGTATGGGTGCCCTTGAAAAGCGGCAGCAGGGAAGGGTGGATGTTGATCATCCGCCCTTCCCAGCGCTTCACGAACCAGGCCGTCATGATCCGCATGAAACCGGCTAGCACCACCAGATCGATCTGGTGGGCGCGCAGCACCTCGTCCATCGCCCGCTCGAAGGCCTCGCGATCCTTGCCGAAGGTGCGATGATCGACCGTGGCGGTCGCAATGCCGAAACCGCTCGCCCGGTCCAGCCCCGGCGCGTCGGGCACGTTGGAGAGCACGAGCGCGATCTCGGCCGGGTAGCCGGGCTGGCGCGCCGTCTCGACCAGCGAGACCATGTTGGAGCCGCGCCCGGAGATCAGGATTCCGACGCGCGGGCGGTTGGCCGGGCTGCTCACAGCGCAAGCTTGCCGCGATAGGCGACGGGCTCCTCGCCCGCCGCGACGGGCACGACCTCGCCGAGCCGCACCGGAGCCTCGCCCGCCGCCGCCAGCGCCGCCAGGACCTCCTCGGCCTTGGCCGCCTCCGCGGCGACGACCATGCCGATGCCGCAGTTGAAGGTGCGCAGCATCTCGCGCTCGGCGACGCCGCCGACCTTGGCGAGCCAGCCGAAGACCGGCGGGACGGGAATCGCCGCAAGGTCGAGCGAAACGCCGAGGTTCTCCGGCAGCACGCGCGGAATGTTGTCCGGGAAGCCGCCGCCGGTGATATGGGCCAGCGCCTTGATGCCGCTGGTCGCCTTGATCGCCTGCAGCAGCGGCTTGACGTAGATCCGTGTCGGGATCAGCAGGGCCTCGGCGAGGCTGCTGCCGGGCGCGAAGGGCGAGGGCGCGTCCCAGGCAAGCCCCGACAACGCAACGATCCTGCGCACCAGCGAATAGCCGTTCGAGTGGACGCCGGAGGAGGGCAGGCCGAAGACGACGTCGCCCGGCTGCAGATCCGCCCGCGGCAGCAGCGCCCCGCGCTCGGCCGCACCGACGGCGAAGCCGGCGAGGTCGTAATCCTTCTCGGCATATAGGCCGGGCATTTCGGCCGTCTCGCCGCCGATCAGCGCGCAGCCCGCCTGGCGGCAGCCATCGGCGATGCCGCGCACGATCTCGATGCCGACTTTGGGGTCGAGCTTGCCGGTGGCGTAATAGTCGAGGAAGAGCAGCGGCTCGGCGCCCTGCACGATCAGGTCGTTGACGCACATCGCGACGAGATCGATCCCGATCGTCGAATGCAGCCCGCTCTCGATCGCGATCTTGACCTTGGTGCCGACGCCGTCATTGGCCGCCACGAGGATCGGATCGCTGAAGCCCGCGGCCTTCAGGTCGAACAGCCCGCCGAACCCGCCGATCTCGGCATCGGCGCCCGGCCGGCGCGTCGCCCGCACCAGGGGCTTGATGGCGTCGACCATGGCGTTGCCGGCGTCGATGTCGACACCGGCCTGCGCATAGGTCAGTCCGTTCGCGCCGGGCTTGCTCATGGGGGTATCGCCTCGCTTCCGTTGCCGGGGAGCGATAGGCAAGCGGGCGCCGCCTTGCAAGGCGTCGGGGTGCAAAAGCCGCGGAAAGCGCTCGGCGTGCAGCTCAGCGCAGATCCGCGAGCTTGCCGCCGGCGCGCAGGAAGCGCGTCGGATCGACCGGCTCGTCGTCGATGCGGGTCTCGTAATGCAGGTGCGGCCCGGTCGAGCGGCCGGTGCTGCCGACGCGGCCGATCACCGTGCCGGTCGCCACGCTCTGCCCCACCGAGGCGAGGATCGCCGACATGTGGGCGTAGCGCGTGGTGATGCCGTTGGCGTGCTCGATCTCGACCATGTTGCCATAGCCGCCGGAATATTCGGCGGCGATGACCTTGCCGGGTGCCGTGGCGCGGATGGGCGAGCCGGTCTCGGCCCGGAAGTCGACGCCCGTATGCATCGCCGGGCCGCGGGTGAAGGGATCGACGCGGTAGCCGAAATTGGAGCTGAAATCGGCTTCGCCGGCCATCGGCTTGGCGAGCGGGAGCTGCTCGGCGAGACCCCGTAGCCGCATCACCGCGGCGATGCGCGGCTGCAGCGCGCTCAGCGTCGCCTCGAAGGGGCCGGCATTCGGGTCGATCTTGAAGGGTACGAAGGGACCGCCGACGCCCTTGGCGGCGCCGCTCGGCGCGGCCATGCGGTCCGTATCGAGGCCCGTCTCGGCGAGCGCGCCGCGCAGGCGCTTGTGCGATTCCGTTAGCGTCGCATCCATGTCGCGGAGCGCGGCGAGCTGTGCGCCCGCCGTCTGAGACAGGGCCCGGTCGAGCCGGTCCAGCGCCGTCTCGACGCGCTTGGCTGGCGGCTCCGGCTCGGCCTGCCCCGAACGCCAGGGCGTCGTCTGCGGCTCGCCGGCGCCGCGCAGCGTCGGCGAATCGGGAGCCGGCGTCGGCTTGCCCGGCATGATCGGAGCGAAGCTGGTGACGCCCGAGGCGCGGATCGGCTCCTCCGGCTTGATCAGGCGGGGCCGCAGCGGCGCCTTGCCGGCATTGACGATGCCGCCGGCCTGGAGCGTATCGGCCAGCGCCGTCACCAGCGACTGACGCGATTCCAGCTCCGCCTGACGGGTCGCCAGTTCGTCGACGCGCGCCTCGACGCCGTCCTGGTCGAGCAAGGCGCGGCTGGCGAGCCGGTCGACATCGGCGCGCAGGGCCGCGATCCGGTCCTCATAGGCGTATTGGCGGGAGGTCTCGCGGGCAATCAGCCGCGCCGCGAGATCGTCCTTGCTGAGGATATACCAGGCGCCGGCGCCGCAGCCGGCGGTTGTCAGGCCGAGCCAGGCGAGGCCGATGATCGCCGTCGAGCGGCGGATCGTGTAGCTCTTCTGCGAGACCAGCCCCGAGATGGGGAGGGCGGGGCCAGTCGAGGCGGATGCTGTCATGAACGCGGGACCGGAAAGAGACGCTGCCGATCCCTGGATTAGACCCCGTTAAGGTTAATTGTTCGCAAAACGGGACGGCCGTTACAGCGCCTTGGCCGCGGCGAGGACCTCCTCGGCATGGCCGGGGACCTTCACCTTCCGCCAGATGCGGGCGATCTTGCCGTCCGCGCCGATCAGGAAGGTGGTGCGCTCCACGCCCATATAGGTCCGGCCATACATGCTCTTCTCGACCCAGATGCCATAGGCCTGCAGCGCCTGCTGGGTCTCGTCGGCGGCCAGCGCGAAATCGAGCCCGTGCTTGGCCTTGAACTTGTCGTGACTCTTCACCGGATCCGGCGAGATGCCGAGGATCTCGGTGCCGGCCGCGGCGAACTCCGCCTTGAGCCGGTTGAAGGCGATGGCCTCCTGCGTGCAGCCCGGCGTGTCGTCCTTGGGATAGGCGTAGAGCACCAGCTTGCGGCCCTGAAAATCACCCAGCGACACCGTGCCGCCCCCGTCCCGCGCCAGCGTGAAGGCCGGAGCCTCGTCACCATCCTGAAGAGCCATTGATCCGCCTTCCTTTCGTCGCCTTCGCGCTGCATGGCGCAACGCGGGTTCGCGCGCCATGATACGGTAGGGCAGCACCGCCGGGAACGGCGCGCCTTGCCGAATCGCCTGGCCCGGCTGCATCGACGAAGCCGTCATGGCCACGTCGGTCGCACTACGCCGCCGAAGCCGTGACGGATCATCCGCCCGAGAGGATCGAAGGTCGCCTTGCTGGACCAGGACGCGAACAAGCCGGACGCTGCCGCGCCCGTGACCGGGGCGCCGGGCACGCCCGATTGCGACGCGGCAGAGGTCAAGCGGCGGGCGAAGGCCGGTCTGGTGACCATCGCCGTGGCGATCGTCGTCGCCGTCGTGACCCTCGCCGGCGCCGCCGCGACGCTGCTCGTGACCGGGCTGGTGCCGCTCTCGGGGCTGGAGGGGCGGATCGCCCAGGCGATCGAGGATCGTCTCGGTGCCGACTGGACGGTCGAGGCTGCGGCGGCCGAGTTGGGCCGCATCGACGGCCACTCGCAGCTGCGCGTCCGCCAGGTCTCCTTCCGCCACAAGAGCGGCGCGACCATTCGCGCGCCCGAGGCCGTGCTCGGCTACGAGCCGCTGGCGCTGCTGCGTGGCGACATCCGGCTGACCTCGGTCGATCTGCGCGGCGTCAATGTCCGTCTCGGTGTCGACAGGAACGGGGCGCTGATCGTCAATGCCGATGCCGCCCCCGCCGAACCGACGCCGGCCGCGACCCTGCCCGACGCCGCGCAGTGGAACGCCTTCACCGGCATCATGGCGGCGGTGACGACGCTCGCCCAGGGAGAAGGGCTGCTCGGGGCGCTCGAGACCGCCGGCATCAACGGCGCGCGGCTCGCCCTCATCGACCCCGAAGGCCGCCAGCGCGCCGGCTTCGAGGATGTCGAGATCCGCCTGTCGCGGGCGGCCGAGCGCGTGACGCGCGTCACCGTGCGCGGCCGCACCGGCCAGCGCTGGAAGGAACTCGCCATCGATCTGTCGAACCAGCCCGACGGGACGCAGCGCGCCGACATCGATATCGTCCGCTTCGAGCCCGCCGAAGTCGTGGCGCTGGCGCTGGGCACGGGCGGGATGACGGTCGAGGGTCTGCCGCTGCGCGGCAAGGCCAGTCTGAGCCAGGCTCCGGACGGACGCCGCTCGGTGACGGCACGTCTGGACGTGTTGCCAGGCGTCATTCGGATTCCGGACGGCCCGATGCAGGCGATCGCCGTCGATGCAGCGCATCTCGAGATCAGCAGCAGCGGCGACCTCTCCACGATCGACGTCGGCTCGGTCGAACTCGCCGCAGGGCCGACCCGATTGAAGGGGACGGGGACCCTCCGGGCCGAGGACGGCGCCTGGCGGGTCGCTCTCGCCGGCGGCGGACAGCTCGCCGGAACGGACTCCGATCCTCCGGTCGTGATCGACAGCGCCCGGGCGGATCTGCGCATCGACCCGCGCCGCAACGAAGTCGTGATCGATTCGATGACCGTCCAGGGTCCGGCGATCAAGGCCGAGGGCAAGGGGCTGATCCAGCAGGTCGGACCCTCGCCGCTGCAGCGCTTCTCGATCCTGGCGACGGACTCCGACCCCCGCGCAGCGCTGGCACTGTGGCCGCGCTGGACCTCCCCCGAGGTCCACAGGACCCTGTCGCGCCAGTTCATCAGTGGGCGGCTGGCCTCGCTGCGGGTCGAGATGGACCTGCCGGCGGAGGATCACGCCCGGTTGATGCGCGGCGCCGGCATTCCGGACGACGCGCTGACCGTGCTCGTCGATGCCTCGCAGGTGCGCTTCGAGCCCGGCCCCGGCCTGCCGCCATTGATCGATGCGCGCGTCACCGGCAAGGCGACAGGGCGCGCCGTCAAGCTCGCCATCGCCGGCGCGACCGCCGATCTCGGCAATGGCCGCCAGCTGCAGCTCAGCGACGGTGCCTTCGAGATTCCCGAGACCTGGATGGAGCGGGCCCCGGCTCGCGCGAGCTTCCGCAGCACCGGCTCGATGGAGTCGCTGGCTGCGCTCTTCGCCTTTCCGGCGCTGAAGGATTTTGCACCCGGCGACATCGATCCCGCCAGCCTGCGCGGCAATAGCGATCTCCGCAGCGTGGTGTCGCTCGCCCTCGTCGATGATCCGCGGCCGGGCGAGGTGGTCGTCACCAGCAGCGGCACGCTCTCCGGCATCGCCTCCGACACGCTGCTCGCGCCCGAGAAGCTGGAGGGCGGCAATCTGGCGGTGACCTTCGACAAGGCCGGCCTGACGGTGAAGGGCGAGGCGAAGGTGAGCGGCGACCGGGCGCAGATCGAGATCCGGCAGGACCCGAAGGGCAAGGGCGAGGCGGCGTTGTTCATGACGCTCGATAACGCCGCCCGCCAGAAGCGCGGGCTGGGCCCCGAAGCCGGTATTAACGGCCCCGTACAGGTCAAGGTCACGAAGGCGCTGGGCAAGGGCGCGCCAGGGGCGCCGCGGGTCGAGAACGACTTGACCAAGGCCTCGCTCGACGGCGTCCTTCCCGGGCTCAGCAAGCCTGCGGGCCGGCCCGCCAAGCTGAGCTTTACCTATGTCGCGGATCCGGACGGTCCCGATCTCGACGATTTCGTCTTCGACTCCAACCCGGTGCAGATCCGGGGAAAGGTCGAACTCGGGCGCCAGAATGGTTTCGAGGCCGCGAGCCTCTCCCAGTTCAGGCTCTCGGCCGGCGACAACCTCAAGGTCGAGGCCCGTCGCGAGGGTGCGCTGACCAAACTCGTGATCCGCGGCGCCGTCGCTGACGTCCGCCCCTTCATCCGCGATCTCCAGACGGCGTCTGGGCCGGCCGCCCGCGGCGACAAGGGCAAGGGCGGCGATCTCGACCTCGATCTCGACGTGCCGATCCTGACCGGCTTCAACAACGAGGCGATCACCAACGCGACGCTGAAGCTGCAGAAGCGCTCCGGCGACCTGCGCACCGTCGCCTTCCAGGGGCGGATCGGCCGGGCCGAGGTCACCGCACGCCAGGTTTCGCGCGTCGGCGAGACGGCGGGCGGGCTGCTGGTGCAGTCGGAAAACGGCGGCGCCCTGCTGCGCTTCGTCGATCTCTATCGCCGCGCCTATGGCGGCGATTTCGTGCTCAATATCGGCCCCGGCGAGACCCGCCAGAGCGGCGAGCTCCTGTTCCGCAATTTCGTGGTGCGCGACGAGCCCGCGCTGCGCCGCGTCCTCGGCGGCCAGTCGGTTCAGGCGCTGGCGGGCGACCGGGCCGACAACGCCGCCCCGCCGCTGCCGATCAATGTCAGCGAAGTGGCGTTCACCAAGCTCAGGGCCGAGTTCACCCGCTCCGCCAGCCGGCTCGACGTCTCGGACATGGTGATCTGGGGCCAGCAGGTCGGCTTTACCCTGCAAGGCAACGTCGACTACGGCCGCGACCGCGTCGATATCGGCGGCACCTTCGTGCCGGGCTATGCCTTCAACAACGCCTTCGCGCAGGTGCCTGTGGTGGGGGCTCTGCTCGGCGGCGGCAGCCAGTATGGCGGGCTCTTCGCAGTCAATTTCCGCATCGCCGGGGCGGCCAGCGCCCCGACCATGACGATCAACCCGCTCTCGGCGATCGCGCCCGGTATCCTGCGCCGCTTCGTCGATCCGCTCGGCGGTACGCCGAACCAGCGGCCGATCCAGCCCAACCAGCCTGATCAGCCGCCGCCGACGCGCTGAGGCTTACTCCGCCCGCAGCAGGATGTGTTTCTTCTTGCCGAAGGAGAGCTTGATCGCGCCCTCGGCAAGGTCGGCGGGGCCGAGCGTGGCGCGCTCGTCGGTGACGAGCGTGTCGTTGACGCGCAGGCCGCCGGCCTTGACCTGACGCCTCGCCTCGCCGGTCGAGGGCACAAGGCCGGCCTTGACGAAGGCGGTCAGCACGCCGAGCCCCGGCTCCAGCTCCGCCCGCGCGATCGCGACGCTGGGCAGATCGGCCGCGGTGCCGCCCTCTTCGAAGGTCTTGCGCGCGGTCTCGGCGGCGGCTTCCGCCGCCTCGCGGCCATGGACGATGGCGGTGATCTCGGTCGCCAGGATCTTCTTGGCCTCGTTGATCTCCGAGCCGCCGAGCGCAGCGAGCTTTGCGATCTCGGCGAGCGGCAGGCGCGTGAACACCTTGAGGAAGCGGCCGACATCGGCGTCCTCGGTGTTGCGGAAATACTGCCAGAAATCATAGGGGCTGAAGACGTCAGCATTCAGCCAGACCGCGCCATTGGCGGTCTTGCCCATCTTGGCGCCGGAGGCGGTCGTCAAGAGCGGCGTCGTCACGCAGTAGAGCTGCGGCCCGCCCATCCGGTGCGAGAGGTCGACGCCGTTGATGATGTTGCCCCACTGGTCGGAGCCGCCCATCTGCAGCCGGCAGCCATAGCGCCGGTTCAGCTCGACGAAGTCGTAGCCCTGCATGATCATGTAGTTGAATTCGAGGAAGGACAGCGACTGCTCGCGGTCGAGCCGAAGCTTGACCGAGTCGAAGGAGAGCATCCGGTTGACCGAGAAATGCCGGCCGACCTCGCGCAGAAACTCGACATAGTTCAGCTTCAACAGCCAGTCGGCATTGTTGGCCATCAGCGCGTCGGTTGGGCCCTCGCCATAGCGCAGGATGCGGCCGAAGACCCGCTTGATGCTCTCGATATTGGTCGCGATCTCCTCGACGGTCAGCAGCTTGCGCTGGTCGTCGCGGAAGGAGGGGTCGCCCACCATCGAGGTGCCGCCGCCCATGAGCGTGATCGGCCGGTGCCCGGTCTCCTGGAACCAGTACAGCATCGTCAGCGAGATCAGGTTGCCGATATGGATCGAGGTCGCGGTCGCGTCGTAGCCGACATAGGCCGTCTGCACGCCCTGACGGCAGAGCGTATCGAGGCCCTCCGGATCTGAGACCTGATGGATCAGGCCGCGCTCGTCGAGCACGCGCAGGAAGTCGGACTTGTAGGTGGTCATGGCTGGGTTCTCGTCGGGGCCGACAACTCGTCCACCGTCATGGTCGGGCTTGTCCCGACCATCCACGTCTTCTGGCGCCGGGCGCGGGGTCCAGGACGTGGATGCTCACCACAAGGGCGAGCATGACGGAGGGAAGCGTCAGACGCTTTCCTGCTCGCTCTTGATGATCTCGGGGCCGACCATGCGGTCGAGATAGGCGCCGACCTGGCTCATCAGCACGTCGACCTTGCCGTCGAAGAAGTGGTTGGCGCCCTCAACGACCGTGTGCTCGATTTGGATGCCCTTCTGTGTCTTCACCTTCTCGATCACAGCCATGACCTCCTTCACCGGCGCGACGCGGTCCTCGGAGCCGTGGACGAACAGGCCCGAGGAGGGGCAGGGCGCCAGGAAGGAAAAGTCGTAGCGGTTGGCCATTGCCGCGATCGAGAGGAAGCCCTCGATCTCGGGGCGGCGCATCAGGAGCTGCATGCCGATCCAGGCGCCGAAGGAGACGCCGGTGATCCAGCAGCTCTTGGCCTCGGGGTTCAGCGCCTGCATCCAGTCGAGCGCGGCGGCGGCATCCGAGAGCTCGCCCGCGCCGTGGTCGAAATGCCCCTGGCTGCGGCCGACGCCGCGGAAGTTGAAGCGCAGCGCCGAGAAGCCGCGATTCACGAAGGTGTAGAACAGGTTGTAGACGATCTGGTTGTTCATCGTCCCGCCGAATTGCGGGTGCGGATGGAGGATGATCGCGAGCGGCGCCCCCCGCTTCTTGGCGGGCTGGTAGCGTCCCTCGATCCGTCCGGCCGGGCCGTTGAAAATCACCTCTGGCATCGTCTCGTCGCCTTTGTGTTGGGCCCGGGCTTTCAAGGCGGGCCCTGCGGCGGCAGGAAGCCGCCGGAATGGCCCGGTCGCCCTTGACGGCCCCGCCGCTCGCGCCCTACATCAGGCGCTTAGAATGGTTCTAACGGCCGTGAACAAGTCGGGAACATCGGCGCGATCCTCTGAACGGAGGCAGCACCGCTCCCGGCGATGGCCGGTTCGGACGGGCGGCTATAGCACGGCGCAGGGGTGCGAATTCAAGCCTTTCGTGCCGGCGGCCCGGTGAAGCAGGAGCATCCGTAACCTTGTCCGTCGCGACGCGCGCCTATCTCGACCACAATGCCACGACCCCGGTTCGCCCCGAGGTCGTGCAGGCGATGCTGCGCGCGCTCGAACTCACGGGCAACCCGTCCTCCGTTCATGCCGAGGGCAGGGCAGCGCGCAGCGCGATCGAGACTGCGCGCGTCGCGGTTGCGGGCCTGGTCGGGGCGAAGGCCGCGAATGTCGTCTTCACCGGCGGCGGCACCGAGGCGAACGCGACGATCCTGTCGCCTGGCCTGATGGATTGCGACGGCGGCCGCGACTGCGTCCGCACACCCGCCTCGCTGCTGCTCCACAGCGCCACCGAACATGCTTGCGTGCGCGACGGCCATCGCTTCCCGTCGCAGGCGACGGAAGCGATCCCCGTCGACGCCGAGGGGATCGTCGATACGGCTTGGCTCGCGGCGCGGCTGGAGCGCTTCGCAGCCGAGCATACGGGCGCTCGGGCGCTGGTCTCCGTCCACCTCGCCAACAACGAGACCGGCGTGATCCAGCCGGTTGCCGAGATCGCGACGATCGCGAAGCGCTTCGGCGCGCTGCTTCACAGCGACGCCGTCCAGGCTGCCGGCAAGATCGCGATCGATATCGAGGCGCTCGGCGTCGATGTGCTGACGCTGTCGGCCCACAAGCTCGGCGGGCCGAAGGGCGTCGGCGCCATCGTCTTCCGGACGGGAGCGCTCGAACTCGCCGACAAGCCGCTGCGTGGCGGCGGGCAGGAGCGCGGCTGGCGGGCCGGCACCGAGAACGTGCCGGGCATCGTCGGATTCGGCATCGCCGCCGGCCTCGCGACCCAGGCCCTCGCTCAGGAGGGCGCGCGCCTCGCCGCCCTGCGCGACAGGCTGGAGGCCGGATTGCTGGCGCTGGCGCCGCAGAGCGTGGTCTTCGGCCGTGGCGCGCCGCGCCTGCCCAACACCTCCGCTTTCGCGACGCCGGGGCTGAGCGCCGAGACGACGCTGATCAAGCTCGACCTCGCGGGCGTCGCCCTGTCCTCCGGCTCGGCCTGCTCGTCGGGCAAGGTGAAGCGCTCGCATGTGCTGACCGCCATGGGCGTCGACCCCGTCATGAGCGCAGGGGCCTTGCGGGCGTCGCTGGGATGGACCACCTGCGAGCAGGAGATCGACCTTTTTCTCGCGGCCTATGCGAAAGCGCTGGCCGCGATCCCGGATCGGAGCGCACGGGCAGCCGCCTGACGCGTTCCGCAACACCAAGACCAGACCGGCGGGCCTTGAACCCGCGACAGGAGAGCAGACATGGCAGCGGTCCAGGAGACCATCGATCAGGTCAAGTCGATCGACGTGACCGAATACAAATACGGCTTCGTCACCGAGCTCGAGGTCGAGAAGCCGGCCAAGGGGCTGACCGAAGACACCGTCCGCTACATCTCGGCGCGCAAGAACGAGCCGGAATGGATGCTGGAATGGCGCCTCGACGCCTTCCGTCGCTGGAAGACGATGACCGAGCCGGCCTGGTCGCGCGTGCAATACCCGCCGATCGACTATCAGGACATCTACTACTACGCCGCGCCGAAGAAGGGCGCCGCGCCGAAGTCGCTCGACGAGGTCGATCCGGCGATCCTCGAGACCTACAAGAAGCTCGGCATCCCGCTCAGCGAGCAGGAGATCCTGGCCGGCGTGGCGCCTGAGAACCGCGTCGCGGTCGATGCGGTGTTCGACTCGGTGTCGGTGGTGACGACCTTCAAGAAGGAGCTGGCCCAGGCCGGCGTGATCTTCTGCTCGATCTCGGACGCGATCCACGAGCATCCGGAGCTGGTGAAGAAGTACCTCGCCACCGTCGTGCCGGTGACCGACAATTATTTCGCGACGCTGAACTGCGCCGTCTTCACCGACGGCTCTTTCGTCTACATCCCCAAGGGCGTGCGCTGCCCGATGGAGCTGTCGACCTATTTCCGCATCAACGAGCAGAACACCGGCCAGTTCGAGCGCACGCTGATCATCGCCGACGAGGGCTCCTATGTCAGCTATCTCGAAGGCTGCACGGCGCCCAAGCGGGACGAGAACCAGCTCCATGCCGCGGTGGTCGAGCTGATCGCGCTCGACGATGCCGAGATCAAGTACTCGACCGTCCAGAACTGGTATCCGGGCGATGCCGAGGGCAAGGGCGGCATCTATAACTTCGTCACCAAGCGCGGCGATTGCCGGGGCAAGAACTCCAAGATCTCCTGGACGCAGGTCGAGACCGGCTCGGCGATCACCTGGAAGTACCCGTCCTGCATCCTGCGCGGCGACGGCTCGCGCGGCGAGTTCTACTCGATCGCGGTGTCGAACGGCGCCCAGCAGGTCGATTCCGGCACCAAGATGATCCATCTCGGCAAGAACACGACCTCGAAGATCATCGCCAAGGGCATCGCGGCCGGCAAGTCGGACTCGACCTATCGCGGCATGGTCTCGGCCCACCGCAAGGCGACGGGTGCGCGCAACTTCACCAATTGCGACTCGCTGCTGATCGGCGACCAGTGCGGCGCCCACACCATCCCCTATATCGAGGCCAAGACCGCGACCGCCGTCTTCGAGCACGAGGCCACCACCTCGAAGATCGGCGAGGACCAGATGTTCTACTGCCAGCAGCGCGGCCTCTCCGAGGAGGAGGCGGTGGCGCTGATCGTCAACGGCTTCGTCAAGGAGGTGCTGCAGCAGCTCCCGATGGAGTTCGCCGTCGAGGCGCAGAAGCTGATCACGATCTCGCTCGAGGGGAGCGTGGGGTGATGAACGAGAACGTGGAAAACCTCGTGCTCGAACATTTACGGGCGATCCGCGCAGACATGGCCCGGCTCGCCGACAGCATGCGCACCATGCAGACAGAGATGTCGGCGATGCGCCAGCATCTCGCTGGTGTCGTGACCCTGCAGGAGCATGACCACGGCGACATTGCCGCGCTGAAATCCCGGGTGGATCGGATCGAAAAGCGCCTCGACCTGGTCGAATGAAGCACATCGACCGACCCGCCACGGTCGGGCTTGTGCCAACCGTTTCGCCACTCTTCAACGTTCAAGTCGCGGATACTCGGAACAGGACCGAGCATGACGCGACGGAAATCCGGACCTGAAAACCATGCTCGAAATTCGTAACCTCGTCGTCAAGATCGCCGACGAAGATAAGCAGATCCTCAACGGCCTCAACCTCACCGTGAACGACGGCGAGGTCGCGGCCATCATGGGCCCCAACGGCTCCGGCAAGTCGACGCTGAGCTATGTCATCGCCGGCAAGGAGGACTATGAGGTCCTCGACGGCGAGATCCTGCTCAATGGCGAGAACGTGCTGGAGATGGAGGCCGATGCCCGCGCCGCTGCCGGCATCTTCCTCGCCTTCCAGTACCCGCTGGAAATCCCCGGCGTCGCCACCATGACCTTCCTGAAGGCTGCGATGAACGCCCAGCGCAAGGCGCGCGGCGAGGCCGAACTGCTGACGCCGGACTTCATCAAGGCCGTCAACGGTGCCGCCGACAAGCTCGGCATCGCCAAGGACATGCTGCGCCGGCCGCTCAATGTCGGCTTCTCCGGCGGCGAGAAGAAGCGCATGGAAATCCTGCAGATGGCGCTGCTCTCGCCCTCCATGTGCATCCTCGACGAGACCGATTCCGGCCTCGACATCGACGCGCTGCGCATCGTCGCCGAGGGCGTCAACGCGCTGCGCGACAAGAGCCGCGGCTTCCTGGTCATCACGCACTACCAGCGCCTGCTCGACCATATCGTCCCCGACACGGTCCACGTCATGTCGAAGGGCCGCATCGTGAAGACCGGCGGCAAGGAGCTGGCCCTCGAACTCGAGAAGTCCGGCTACGCGGCCTATGTGGAGGCGGCCTGATGTCCGTCGTCACCCCGCTGAAGACGGCGGCCGAACAGGCGCTGAGCGCCCAGTTTGCCGCTGCCAAGGCCGAGCTGCCCGGCGCCCTGCCGGTCCGCAAGCTGCGCGAGGATGCCTTCGCCGGCTTCGAGGTCCGCGGCCTGCCGCATCGCCGGCTGGAAACCTGGCGCTACACCGATCTGCGCGGCCTGCTGCGTGAGGCCCGTCCGCTGGCCGAGACCGCGACGGTCAGCGCCGCGGTGCGCGCCCGCGTCGCGGCGCTGCCCGCCGGCGGCGTCCGGCTCGTCCTGGTCGACGGTGTCTTCGTGCCGGAACTCTCCACGCTGGAGGGCCTGCCGGACGGTCTTGCGGTCCACAGCCTCGCCGATGCGCTGGTGTCGGGTCGCGACGACCTCGCCCGCATCCTCTCCGGTCCGGGCGTCGCCAGCACCGATGCCGGGCTGATGCTCAACACCGCGCTGATGCGCGATGGCGTCTTCGTCGAGATCGAGGCCGGCACGGAGCTGGCGCAGCCGCTGACCATCCTCTCGCTCGCCTCGGGTGAGGAGGAGCGCGCGATCTTCCACCGCTCGGTCGTGCTGGCCGGTGCCGGTGCCAAGGCGACGATCGTCGAGATCAGCGAGAGCGTCGGCAGCGCCGCCTCGCAGATCAACGGTGCCATCGTCTTCGAGACCGGCGACGAGAGCGACGTGCAGCATGTCCGCGTGATCACGCGCCACCGGCCGGAGACCGTGCAGGTCCAGAGCCTGCTGGCGACCGTCGGCGGCCAGGCGAAGTTCGAATCCTTCGCACTGGTCTGCAATGCCGGCACGCTGCGCCAGCAGCATTTCGTCCGCTATGCAGGCGAGCACACGCAGATCGGCCTGCGCGGCGTCAGCCTGCTCGGCGGCAGCGAGCATTCCGACGTCACGCTGGTGATGGATCACGAGGTGCCGCACGGCACCAGCCGCGAGCTGTTCAAGTCGATCATCGGCGGCGAGGGCACCGGCGTCTTCCAGGGCAAGGTCATCGTGCGCCAGCATGCCCAGAAGACCGATGGCGGCATGAAGAGCAACGCGCTGCTGCTGAACGACGGCGCGACCATGTTCAACAAGCCCGAGCTGGAGATCTTCGCCGACGACGTCGTCTGCGGCCACGGCGCCACCGTCGCCCAGATCGACGGCGAGCAGCTCTTCTACCTGATGGCGCGCGGCCTGCCGCGGCCGCAGGCCGAGGCGCTGGTGCTGCAGGCCTTCGCCGGCGAGGCGGTCGAGTTCGTGCAGGACGAGGCGCTGCGCGAGATGGTGATGGGCGAGATCGAGGCCTGGCTCGCGGCGCGCGAGGCCTCCTCCGTGGTGAGTGCGATCTGATGCCCTACGTCAATCTGCAGATCACCAAGGGCGCGACGCGGGCCCAGAAGGCCGAGATCGTCAAGGCCTTCACCGACACGCTGGTCCGCGTGCTGGGAAAGAACCCGCAGAATACCCATATCGTGATCCAGGAGATCGAGCGCGAGGATTGGGGCCATGGCGGCGAGCTGGTCGCCGACAAGGCACCCGCTTCGCCGGGAAAGGCTTGAGGACATGAACGCGCCGGTGAAGCCCTACGACATCGAGGCGATCCGCCGGGATTTCCCGATCCTGTCGCGCGAGGTCTACGGCAAACCGCTCGTCTATCTCGACAACGCCGCCTCCGCCCAGAAGCCGGAGGTGGTGATCGAGGCGATGTCGCGGCTGATGCGCGAGGACTACGCCAACGTCCATCGCGGGCTGCACTATCTCGCCAACGCCTCGACCGAAGCCTATGAGGCGGCTCGCGAAAGCGCGCGCCGCTTCCTCAACGCCGCCCATCTCGAGGAGATCGTGTTCACGCGCTCCTCGACGGGCGCGCTCAACACCATCGCCTCCGCGCTCGGTCGCCATCTCCAGCTCGGCGAGGGCGACGAGATCATCCTCTCGATCCTGGAGCACCACTCCAACATCGTGCCCTGGCACTACTGGCGCGAGCGCCATGGCGCCGTGATCAAATGGGCGCCGGTCGACGAGGACGGCAACTTCCTCATCGAAGAGTTCGAGAAGCTGATTTCAGCTCGGACGAAGGTCGTCTCGCTGACTCATCTCTCGAATGCGATCGGCACCATCCTGCCGATTCCCGAGATCGCCGCGATCTGCCGCGCGCACGGCCTCCCGCTGGTCGTCGACGGCAGCCAGGGCGCCGTGCACCTGCCGGTCGATGTCCAGGCGCTGGGCTGCGACTTCTACTGCTTCACCGGCCACAAGACCTATGGGCCGACCGGCTCCGGCATCCTCTGGGGCAAGCGCGAATGGCTGGAGAAGCTGCCGCCCTATGAAGGCGGCGGCGAGATGATCGTCACCGTCACCGAAGACACGGTGACCTATAACGACCCGCCGCACCGCTTCGAGGCCGGCACGCCGGCGATCATCGAAGCCGTCGGTCTGGGCGCGGCGCTCGACTACATGATGGCGCTCGGCCGCGAGAACATCGCCGCGCATGAGGCGCGTCTCGGCGCCTACGCGATGCAGCGGCTCGGCGAGATGAACTCGATCCGCATCTTCGGCAAGGCGAAGAACAAGGGCGCCATCGTCGCCTTCGAGATGAAGGGCGCCCATGCCCATGACGTCGCCACCGTCATCGACCGGGCGGGGGTGGCGGTGCGCGCCGGCACCCATTGCACCATGCCGCTGATGGCCCGATATGGAGTGACATCGACCTGCCGGGCGTCCTTCGGCCTTTACAACACGCTGGATGAGGTCGACAGGCTCGTCGAAGCCCTGCAAAAGGCCGAAAGCCTGTTTGCCTGAGTAGGATTGCGATCATGACCGACACCGTCGCAGACGACATCAAGCCGAACGCCCCGACCATGGGCGCCGGCACGGCTCTGCCGCCGGAGGAGATCGACCGTCTGACCGACGACATCATCGCCGCGCTCAAGACGGTCTACGATCCCGAGATCCCGTCCGACATCTACGAACTCGGGCTGATCTACCGCGTCGATATCTCCGACGACCGCCACGTCGCCATCGACATGACGCTGACCGCGCCGGGCTGCCCCGTCGCCGGCGAGATGCCAGGCTGGGTCGAGAACGCCGTCTCGACGGTGAACGGCGTCTCCGGCGTCAGCGTCAACATGACCTTCGACCCGCCCTGGGACCAGTCGCGCATGTCCGACGAGGCGAGGGTCGCGCTCGACATGTGGTGAGGCTGGACGGTCCCTGAGCGGGCCGCCATAGTCGCGACCATGCGCTTCACGAAATGGGACTATGTCGCATTTCCCCTGCTCGCGGCTCTCGCGATCGGCGTTTTCTATGGTGCTTTGCGGCTGGTCGGTTTCTTTGGCCTCGGCATCATTGGCCTCGTCATCGGCTTCATCTCGGTGCGGATGGATCTCGAGCGTGACGCGGCGAGTTCCGATCCGCGCGTGCTCGAAGAGCAATTCAAGGCACGCGACCGCCTGTCGCGCGCGGAGCGGGCTGATTTCCAGGCCGGTCAGACGGCAAGGCTGAAGCCACTCTTCGTCGCGCAGGTCGTTGCGGCCGGGCTCGTCATCTTTGGCTTTGGCTTCCACTTCCTGCTCTGATCGAGCGACATCGGGCCGGTCGGGCTATTCCTGCTTGGTCGTCGACCCATCCCGATTGCGACCATGGCCGTTGCCGCTGGTCGCGTCGCCATCCCCCGATAGGACGACCGGGTTGGCGCTGGTGAGACCATCCTTGTTGGGATCGGGTGTCCCTTCGCCGTATTGCCCCGCCGCATCCTGACGAATGCGCTGCGCGACCGCGCCGGAATCGGAATCATAGGGCGCGTGCGGCCCCGTCTGGTGGGGTGAATCCGGGCTCGGTCCCGGACGGTGCTGATCTTGCTCGCCGGGCTGGCCGGGACGCCGCGGCGTATCGGGGCCGGGGTGGTGCTGGGTTGTCGCGTGATGGGTGCGGTCGCGATCGCTCATGGCGCTGGTCCTTCTGCCGCTGTCAGAAGAGCAACCGGCGGGCGAGGGGCTCTGTTCCGCCGCCGTGATCAGCGGCGGTGATCGAACGCATCTGCGAGCTTGATTATCGCGGCGGCGCGATCGGTGGCATCAAGCGCGCCAGGGCCGCATCTCTCGCGGCGGGGAGACGACCATGCGCCGCTATGCCTATGAGACCGTCGACGTCTTCACGGAAACCCGCTTCGGCGGCAACCAGCTCGCCGTCTTCACCGATGCGCGCGGCCTGTCGGACGCCGAGATGCAGTCGCTCGCCGCCGAGATGAACTACAGCGAGACGACCTTCGTCCTGCCTCCGGCCGACCCCGCCAACACGGCGCGGGTGCGCATCTTCACCCGCACCCACGAGATGCCCTTTGCCGGCCATCCCAATGTCGGCACCGCCTTCGTGCTCGCCCGCCATGGCCGCGACAGCGGCGGCGTGCTGCGCTTCGAGGAGATCGCCGGCCTCGTCACGGTGAAGGTCGCCAGTGACGCCACCGGCGAGATCACCGGCGCCACCATCGCCGCGCCGCAGCCGCTTTCGACCGGCGTCGAACTGCCGGCCGAGGCGATCGCGGCCTGCGCCGGGCTGAAGCCCGAGCAGGTGCTCACCGGCCGGCACAAGCCGGTCCGCGCCTCGGTCGGCGTCTTTTTCGTGCTGGCGGAGGTGGCGTCCGAGGCGTTGGCCCGCGCCACGCCCGATCTCACCGCCTTCCGCGCCCTGCGCGACGCCACGCCCGGTCTGGAAGGGCGACTGTCGCTGTTTCTCTATGTCCGCGACGGCCAGTCGATCCGCGCCCGCATGTTCGCGCCGATCAGCGGCACCTGGGAGGACCCGGCGACGGGCAGCGCCAGCGCGACGCTGGCGGCCCTGCTGCTGAAGCTCGACGGTGGCGACAGCGCGAGCTTCACCCTGACGCAGGGCGTCGAGATGGGCCGCCCGAGCCTGCTGAAACTGACGGCCAAGCGTGGCGACGACGGCATCCGCGCCACCGTCGGCGGCTCCTGCGTGCCGGTGTTCCGGGGCGAGGCGCTGCTGTAAGCCGTCATGGCGAGGAGGCCTTCGGCCGACGAAGCCATCCAAGCGACGTCGAGCATGGCCGCCCCCTGGATGGCGTCGCTTCGCTCGCCATGACGGCGGAGAGCGTCAGGGCGTGAGCCCCAGCTCCGCCCGCGCCCGCTTCGTCAGCCCCGCCGCGACCAGACGGTGGCTCTCGCGCAGATAATCCTGCAGCGCGTCATCCGGCATCGTCTCGTCGGTCAGGCGCTGGATCCAGCTCATGCCGCGCGAGGCGAGATAGGGCGCGGGGCGCAGGCCCGGCTGCTCCTTCAGGATGTCGAAGCTCGCCCAGGAGCATTTGAAGGTCACCGAGAGCGCGACGCCGTCATCGGTGCGGGCGATCGCGAAGACCTTGCCCCCGACCTTCCAGACATGGGCGCCGCCCCATTGCACGACGCTGCTCGTGGCCGGCAGGCCGGCACAGAAGGCGTTGTAGCCATCCAGCGTCATCGTTGGCCCCGCCTGCTTCAATAGCGCTCTGCGTCGATGCCATGGGCCGCGGCGGCCGCGACGATCTGAGACCAGGTCTCGTCGTCGAGCGGGATCCCGTCGCGCTCCCGGGCGATCCGGGTGGCTCGCTCGCTCTCGCCCGGCGTCAGCACGGGCTGGCTCTCGTCCTGCGGCTTCGCCGCCCGGACGAAGGCGAGATAGCTCTCGATGCGCTCGCGCCGCAGCGCCTCGTCCGGCTCCAGCCGGGCCGGGTCGATCAGGATGCCGAAGAGCGAATTGATGATCCAGCTTTTCGCCGGCTTCTGGTCGATGCGAGCCGCGCCCATCAGCCCCGCCGAGAGCAGCTCGGCGATCAGCGAGAGGCCCGCGCCCTTGTGGTCGCCGAAGGGCAAAAGCGCACCCAGCGCCTCGCCCTCGGCGAGCGCATGCGGGAAGACATGACGGGGCTCCGTCGTCGGGCGGCCCTCGCCGTCGATGATGAAGCCCGGCGGCACGGGCACGCCCTTGTTCAGCGCCACGCGCGCCTTGCCATGCGCCATGCGGCTGGTGGCGAAATCGAGGATGATCGGTTCGCCGCCCGGGACTGGAATGCCGATCGCATGGGGATTGGTGCCGAAGCGCGCTTCCTTCGCGCCATGCGGCGCCACGATGGGCGGGCGCCCGGCGACGTTGACCCAGAACAGCGAGATCAGCCCCTGCGCGGCGGCCGCCTCGGCATAATGGCCGATGCGGCCGATATGGTGGGCGACGAGCAGGTTCACGATCGCGACGCCGCTCGTCTTCGCCATGGCCGATGCGCGGTCGACCGCAGACCGGGCGGTCGGCTGGCCGAGCGCGACAGCCGCATCGATGATCAGGAAGGGTGCCACCTCGAGCCGCGTCGTCGGCTGCGACTGCGGCGAGAGGTTTCCGTCGGCCAGCGACTGGAAATAGAGCGGCAGCATGCCGACGCCATGACTGTCATGGCCGCTGAGATTGGCCAGGACGAGATGGTCGGCAGTCTCGGCGGCGGCGGCCACGGGCCATCCTGCCGCGATGATCATCTCCCGGACGAGCCGGCGCAGCGATTCGGGGCGATGAGTGCGATAGTCCATGAGGGATGGTGCCGTGCCGAGCGAGAAAGGGGATGGCGTCACAGTGCATGGCAGCCGGTGGCACGCAACAGCGGTCGTGGCGGCCGGCCCTGCGCGCCCGTCTCTCGACCTTTGCTTCACCAATCCCTATGTAATGCGGTGCAATCTTGCTTCATCGGGCCTTGAACCCGATTGGGGAGGGACGACGGATGTTTTCGATACCCGGCCTGAAGGTCGTTTCGCTGACGGATGCCGCCGCCGCGCGCATTCGCGACATCATGGCCCAATCCGCCGCCGACACGCCGGCTCTCGGGCTGCGCGTCGGCGTGAAGAAGGGCGGCTGCGCCGGGATGGAATACACCTTCGAGGTCGCGCGCGAGGCCGCCAAGGGCGACGAGGTCGTGACCGAGAAGGGCGCGACGGTCATCGTCGACGCCAAGGCCGTGCTGTTCCTGCTCGGCACCGAGCTCGATTTCAAGACCGACCGCTTTTCCTCGACCTTCGTCTTCAACAACCCGAACCAGGTCTCGGCCTGCGGCTGCGGCGAATCGGTCGAGATCAGGCCCCAGACGGCTGCCGCCGCCGCGCCCTGAGCACGGCGACGCGGTTTCAGGCGACGCGGCTGGCCGAGTCGATCGCGTCCTCGGTGACGGTGCGGTTCCGGCCGGCGCGCTTGGCGGCCATCAGCGCCTGGTCGGCGCGTTCGGTCAGCGAGGCGGCCGTGTCGCCGCGGGCATAGGCCGAGACCCCGAGCGAGATCGTGATGCGGCCGAGATTCTCGTTGGTCGAGCGCTTGACCAGTTCTCGGGTCAGCAGGGCCTGCCGCACCGTCTCCGCTCCGAATTTGCCGGCGATCAGATCCGCATCCGGCAGGATCACGGCGAACTCCTCGCCGCCGAAGCGGGTGATGATCGCCTTGTCCTTGAACTTGTCCTTCATCGTCCGCGCCACCAGGCGCAGCACCTGGTCGCCCGTGAGATGGCCATGGGCATCGTTGAACTGCTTGAAGAAGTCGATATCGGCCATGACGAGGGCGAAGGGTTCGCGCCGCAGCGTCGCCTGATCGATCGATTTCTGGAGCATCTCCTCGAAATGGCGGCGGTTGGCGAGGCCGGTCAGCGGGTCGGTCAACGCCTCGGCCCGGGTCGATTCCAGCGCCTCGCGCAGATTGCGGATCTCGTTGGAGCTGTCGCGCAGCTGCGCCTCCAGCTTGGTCTTGCGCGTGACCTCCTCGCGCGTCGACATGACCAGCGCCTCGACCCATTCGCGCAGCTTCTGCCGGTCGGCCGGCGGCGGCACGTCCTCGGACATGGCGCAGAGCCGTCCATGGTAGCGCTCGCTGGAATCGAGCGCCTTGTCGACGAGCGCCATCAGCCCGTCGATCTCGCCGAGCACCTGCAGGCTGGTGCGCTCGGCGTGGCGCGCCAGACGTTCCGTGCTGATGAAGCGGTCATAGAGGTGGTCGATATCGGCGACGCCGACCTTGCCTTCGCTGCCGGTGATGATGGCGTTCATCGCCATGCTGATCGCCGGCATCTCGCCACTGAGATGGGCGTACCAGACCTCGAAGGCACGGGGGTAGGTCGGCGATCCGTGCTCGCGCATGGCCGCCACGACGCGCTCGGCGAGGTCGTCCTGCGGAGAGGGGGGCTGCGCGTGCTCGCTCATGCCTTCGTCGGTCCGGACGCGAGGCCAGAGCGCGGCGGGAGCCGCGAGAGCCTCGATTGCAAATCGAAGCGGGACATCCTGTCCGTCTGACCGGTGGCATGCGCCCGTCCGTGGGACGGCCGCTGGCCGCCTCACGACGTGACCTTAGGCAAGGCCGGTTAAAATGCCGTTGATCGCCCGCGCTCAGCCGACGCGCACGGGGCGCAGCAGGAAGGCCGGCACATGGTCGCCGAGCCCCTTCACCTTGGGGCCGTCATCCTCGTCGCGGCGGCGCGGCTCGACGCGGGGCGCACGCGGCTCGGCATGGCGCGGGGCGCGCTGCTCTCGAGGCGCACGCTCCTCGCGGGCGGCCGGTGCTGCAACGGCGGCCTCGCCGCGGATCTTGGTACGGGTCGGACCATCACTACCGCCGCGGCGGCGCGCCGGAGCGGCATCCTCCTCGCCGGCGGGGCGCTCGACCCGGATCGGACGCGGCGCGGCTTCGGGTTCCGCACGAGGGCCGCGCTCGGAGCGGCCGCGACCACGCTCGCCGCCACGACCGCGACGTTCGTCGCCCCGACCACCGCGGGAGGGGCGGTCTTCACGCGGGGCAGCGGGCGGCAGGTCGTCGAGACCGCGACCTTCTTCCCAGGTGATCGACTGGCCGATCAGCTTCTCGACCGCCGCAACGAGCTTCTCGTCATGGCGCGTGACGATGGTGAAGGCGGCGCCGAGGCGCCCGGCGCGGCCGGTACGGCCGATGCGGTGGACATAATCCTCGGCATGGGTCGGGACGTCGTAGTTGAAGACGTGGCTCACGGCGGGAATGTCGAGCCCGCGCGCGGCGACGTCGCTCGCCACGAGGATCGGATTCTCGCCGGTGCGGAAGGAATCCAGCGCCGCCATGCGGGCGTACTGGTCCATGTCGCCATGCAGCGAGACGGCCGGGAAGCCGTGCTTCTGGAGCGACTTGTGCAGCGTCGCGACATCGCGCTTGCGGTTGCAGAACACGATCGCGTTCTGCAGGTCCTTGGCTTCCTTGATGAGCTTGCGCAGCGTGTCGCGCTTCTCGAAATCCTGGCCGTTGGAGGCGATCAGCCGCTGCGTGATCGTCTTCGCCGCCGTCGCCGGGCGCGAAACCTCGACGCGCACGGGATTGTGCAGGAACTGTTCGCTGATGCGCGTGATCTCGGGCGGCATCGTCGCGGTGAAGAACAGGGTCTGCCGGGTGAAGGGCACCAGCTTGCAGACCCGCTCGATGTCCGGGATGAAGCCCATGTCGAGCATGCGGTCGGCCTCGTCGATGACGAGCAGCTCGACGCCGGTGAGCAGCAGCTTGCCGCGCTCGACATGGTCGAGCAGGCGGCCCGGGGTCGCGATCAGCACGTCAACGCCGCGGGTGATCTTGGCGTCCTGGTCGCCGAAGGAGACACCGCCGATCAGCAGCGCGACCGAGAGCTTCTGGTTGACGCCGTAGCGGGTGAAGTTTTCTTCGACCTGGGCTGCAAGTTCGCGCGTCGGTTCGAGGATGAGAGTCCGCGGCATCCGGGCCCGGGCGCGACCGTTCTCGAGGATCGTCAGCATCGGCAGGGTGAAGGCGGCGGTCTTGCCGGTACCGGTCTGGGCGATGCCGAGGACGTCGCGGCGGGCCAGTACATGCGGAATGGCCTGCGCCTGGATCGGGGTGGGCGTGTCATAGCCTGCGGTCGTGACGGCTGTCAGAACCTTTTCGCTCAGGCCGAGTTCGGCAAAGGACATCGATGATTGCGCTTCTTCAAGGGTCGGTGACACGTGGCGGGATGACCTGATCAACCGCGACGGTGGCGCGACGTCTGTGCCTGCGCGCCTTCGGACTGCTGTGCAATGCAGAAAAAGCAGGGCAAAGTCAATCAACTAGCGCCCTAAGGAGCCCGAATACCATGACTGAACCGCTTGTCCTCATTCCGGGACTGAATTGCGATGCGCGTCTCTACGCTCCGCAGTGGCCGGCTCTTGCGCCGGGACGCTCGGTCATGGTCGCCCACAATGATCGCGACGAGAGCCTGGGAGCACTGGTCGGACGCCTGCTGGCGGCGGCACCGGAACGCTTCGCCCTCTGCGGGCTCTCCATGGGCGGCTATGCAGCTTTCGAGGTGATGCGGCAGGCGCCGCAGCGCGTCACGCGCCTTGCCCTGCTCGACACGACCGCCAAGCCTCCGACCCCGGAAACCAATGCTCCGCGTGAGCAGATGATTGCGCTCGCCGAGAAGGGCGCCTTCGACAACGTCACGACGCTGCTCTGGCAGAAGCTGGTGGCGCCGTCGCGCCTCGCCGACGAGGAATTGCGTCTGCTGGTGCGCGCCATGGCCGAGACGGTGGGGCCCGAAGGCTTCATCCGTCAGCAGCGCGCCATCATGGGCCGGCCGGACTCGCGGCCTGGCCTTTCGGCCATCGCCGTGCCGACTCTGGTGCTGGTGGGCGAGGAGGATGCGATTACGCCGCCGGCCGAGGCGACGGAGATTGCCCAAGGTATCGGTGCGCAGGCGCGGCTCGTCATTCTGCCGGGCTGCGGCCATCTCGCGACGCTGGAGCAGCCCGAGGCCGTGACGGCAGAACTGCTAGCCTGGCTCGGCTGAAGATCAGCGCGGGACGACGCAGGGGTCGAGCTTCGTCTCCGCCGCCTTGCGCAGCGAGCCTGTGGTCATCGGGTCGCTCTTGTTGCCGGTGGCGGCCGCGGCGACCTGCGCCAGCCGCTCGCGGTCGAAATGGGCCGTCTGGTTCGAGACGAAATTGGCGGCGAGCACGGAGAGGAAGGCGATCGCCGCGCCGGCCTTGGCGATGTTGGCGACGAGCGTGCCGCGCTCGTTCTTCCAGAAGAGTTCGACGAGCCGCATCGGGCCCTCCCGCATCAGGGGGCATCCCCCAGCCCCGATGCGGAGATTGTGCGCCGCCAGCCGTAAAGGGAGGGTTAGCGAAACCTTCCAGCGATCGCTCGAATGCGGCTGATCTCATGCGCCCGGCGGGCTTAGCCCCTCGAGCGCGGCGCGATGGTCGCGGAACAGCCGGCGCAGCGCCGCCAGCACGGCGACGACCGCCGGCCGCTGCCGCGAGACCTCGTGCGTCACCAGGAAAATCTCGTCGGCGGTGAGGTCTGGCGGCGGCTCGAGGCGCCGCAGCAGCGGGTCGGTGTCGCCCATGAAGCAGGGGACCATCGAGACCGCGCCGGCCGAGCGCACGCTCTCGTAGCGCGCGGCGGAATCGCCGACCCGGGCCGCGATCGGCCGCCCGGCCGCATAGCCGAGGATGTGCTCGTCGATGCGCGAGGAGGTCTCGCGGCTGACCGAGATGATCGGCGCGCGCGCGGGATCGACATCGCGGCGGACATAGAGCGCCTGGACGAGGCGCCCGACCTTCTGACCAAAATGACCCGGCTCCTGCGGGATGCGGCTCATCCGCACCGCGATGTCGGCCTCGCCCCGCGCGAGATCGAGACGTTGCCGCGTGCTGATGATGACGATCTCGACGCCGCCGGCGCCGGCCGAGATCGTGCCGGCATGCTTGGTCAGGAACAGGCTGATCGAGGTCGTCGCCGTCACCCGCACCGGAGCCGAGGCCTCCGGGCGCTCCGCCCGGGCGCGGCTGGCGAAGCGGGCGACCGCGGCCGCGACACCCTCCGCCTCACGCGCCAGCGCCGCGCCGGCCTCCGTCGGGATCAGCCGGTTGGCGCCGCGGCGGAAGAGCTGCAGGCCGAGACGCTGTTCGAAGGCCTTGAGCCGGCGTGCCGTCGTCGCCTCGCTCAGCCCGAGCCGGACCGCAGCCAGGGCCAGCGACCCGCTCTCGGCGATGGCGTGGAAGATGCCGATGTCGTCCCAGCCGGGCGCCGCCAGATCGCCGTCGCGTCGAGATGCAGCGGAAGCAGCGGGCCCCATCGGATCAGCGCCCCGTGGCGGAAAGGATGGTCGGCGAGACCGTCGGGATCATGGGGCAGGGGCGTTCGGGGT
>NZ_LSKN01000159.1:0-255 GCF_001557075.1 Methylobacterium sp. CCH7-A2 | reverse complement strand
GCCAGGAACACAGCCAGGCCCGCGACCTCCTCGGCGGTGACGAACTGCTTGGTCGACTGGGCGTGCAGCAGCACGTCGTTGATGACTTGCTCCCGGGTCAGGCCGCGCGCCGCCATGGTCTCGGGAACCTGTTTCTCGACCAGTGGCGTCCAGACATAGCCAGGGCAGATCGCGTTCACGGTGATGCCAAAGGTGGCGGCTTCCAGCGCGACCGTCTTGGTCAGCCCGGCGATGCCGTGCTTGGCGGCGACATAG
>NZ_LSKN01000158.1:0-3922 GCF_001557075.1 Methylobacterium sp. CCH7-A2 | reverse complement strand
AAGCCTTGAATCAATCCGCGTGTCTCAGGTCAAGCTTTGTCCACGAGGCCTAGTGGCGCTCCAGCGCCAACGCGTTGCGGGTCGCCGATCAAGTTAACTCTTTCGACACGCCGGTGACCTAACGCAACCCTGCTAACTGTCTTTGAGGCGCCAGATGTCCATAAGTCTGACTATTTCTCGCCGCTTCGCTCTGCTGGCGATTCTCAGCGGGATCATCGCTGTCGGTGCTGTCGCCTTCAGCTTGACGCGTGCTCGTGACGCGATGATCACGCAAAAGCGTTCGGAGATCCGCTTCCTGGTGGAATCGGCCGTAACCATGATTGAGGGTCAGCGGCAGACACCGGCCGCCGCCGAGCAGCCGGAAATGGTCAAGGCGCGCCTGGCAGAGATGCTACGTTCGTCCCGCTTCGATGGCGGCAACTACATCTACATTTTCGATACCGAAGGGCAGATGGTCATGCATCCCCTGCTGCCCAAGCTGGAGGGGCAGTCGGCACTCGGGGTCAAGGACACCACCGGCCGTCCGATCATTCAGGAAATGGTCGAACTGGCGAAATCCGGGCGGGCCGGGTTCCTCGCCTATTCCTGGAAGAAGCCTGGCGAAGATTTCGCCTCGGAGAAGATCTCCTATGTCCATGGGGTTCCGGAATGGGGCTGGATCGTCGCGGCTGGCCTGCATACCTCCGACATCCAGTCGTCCTTCCGCGACTTGCTGAGCGCGGTGCTGCTCGTGCTCGTGCCGCTCCTGCTCGGCTACATGGCCGTTGCTGCGTGGCTGAACCTGAGCGTGTCACGACCCTTGCGGGAGCTGATCCAGACCATGTCGCAACTCGCGACGGGGCATCTCGATGCGGAGGTCAAGGGAGGCGCGAGGCGGGATGAGGTCGGCGAAATCGCACGCGCGGTCGACCGTTTCCGGAGCGACCTGCAGGCGCGTGCCGAGGCTGACCAAGAACGAATGAGATCGGAAGCGTCCAGCGCCGCCGAGAAGAACCGCTCCACCCAGCGCGTCGTGGATGATGTCGCGGCGATCGTGGCCAGTGCGGAGCAGGGCGACTTTTCCGCCCGGGCCTCCACGCGCGTCGCGGAGCAAGGGCTAAACCGGCTCGTCGAGGGCATCAACGCGATCAACCAAACCGTCGAGGAGGCCACCGGCGAATTCGCCGCGGCGATGGAAGCGATCTCGCAAGGCGACCTCACCCATCGTGTCGATGGCGCTTATGCGGGCCGCTTCGCGGAACTCCAGCGGTCGATCAACATGACGACGGAGCGGCTTCAGGAAATCGTCGGAGCGATCAGTTCGACGTCCCAGGCCATTCTTCTCGCCGCCCGCGAGATCAATACGGGTGCCGACGATCTGTCGAAGCGCACTGAGGAACAGGCCTCTTCGCTGGAGGAGACCGCCGCCACGACCGAAGAGCTCGCGGCGTCGGTGAAGGCCTCGGCCCAGGCCTCGCGCCAGGCGGCGGCGATCGCCACCGAAGCCATGGAAGCCGCCCAGGCCGGCGGTGCCATCGCCGGTCAGGCGGTCGATGCCATGGCGCGGATCGAGGATGCCTCGACCAAGATCTCCGACATCATCCGCGTCATCGACGACATCGCCTTCCAGACCAATCTGCTCGCGCTGAATGCTGCGGTCGAAGCGGCCCGCGCCGGCGATGCCGGCAAGGGCTTCGCGGTCGTGGCCTCCGAGGTGCGCACGCTGGCGCAGCGCTCCAGCGAGGCGGCCAAGGACATCTCAGCGCTGATCTCGTCCTCGAACAGCGAGGTCGGCGAGGGTGTGAAGCTCGTCCGTCAGGCGGGCGAGCAGCTCAGCCAGATCCTCACCGCCTCGAAAAAGGTCGCCGCCACCATCGCCGACATCTCGGCGGCGTCCGGCGAACAGGCCAACGGCATCGACGAGATGAGCCAGGCGGTCGCGCATCTCGACGAGATGACGCAGCAGAACGCGGCGCTCGCCGAGCAGAGCGCGGCCTCGGCCGGCTCGCTCTCCAACCGCATCGGACAGCTCAACGACCTCGTCGCCGCGTTCAGGACAGGGCCGGAGGGCGCTTCAGCCGGCCATGGCACGATGTCGACCGCGACCGGGCCCGCCCGGCTGCGCCAGCTCGCGGAGACAGCCTTCGCACAAGCGCCGGCCCGCACCCCGGCGCCACGGCCCGCTCTCGCCAAAGCTGCCGCCCACGCGCCGGCCCCGGCCAGGAAGGTCGCCAACAGCCGCGCCGGCGACTCCGGCTGGGACGAGTTCTGAGCCGGCAGCATGACCCATGTCGTTGCGGAGCGTGTCGGACCGGACGGCCTGGCGGATCGGGTCGTCGCTGCGATGCGGTTGCACGGATCGCCGTCTTATCCGAGGGCCTTCGAGGTTTGGTACGCTCATCTGTCCGGCGAGATGCCGGCGTTGAGCGCCAATCTTCTGCAAGTCGTCGTGGAGGCTGAAGGGAAGGTCGAGGGAGCGGCGTTGGATCGCCTGTACGACCGGTTCATCCGAACCGACCAGATCGTCGATCAAGCTGAACGCACCAGCGGTCAGATATTGCACGAGCTGACGACATTGACGGAAGCGATCACCGCCTCGTTGGATGCAAGCGAGCGCCATCACCGGGAGCTCTGTGAGATCTCGGAACAGGGACCGTCCTCGCCGGAGCGAACGAAGCTTCACGCATGGGTCGAGACGCTCGTTCTCTCGACACGGGCGGAAGTGGCACGGAAAGCAAAACTCGAAACCCGGCTCCGCGACAGTGCGCGCGAAATTCGCGTCTTGAGGGAAGCACTGGCCACCACGCGTCTGGAAGCGCAGACAGACACGCTCACGGGCTTGGCCAATCGCCGTCACTTCGAAGAGAGGCTGCAGACCTACGTCGCACAAGTCGCCAAGTCTGGCCTGCCGCTGACCCTGATCATGGCCGACATCGATTTCTTCAAGCGCTTCAATGACGAGCATGGCCACCTGACGGGTGATCAGGTGTTGCGGCTTGTCGCCCGGACAATGACGGACAAGTTTCCGAAGACTGCCGTGATCACGAGGTTCGGTGGCGAAGAGTTTGCAATCATCCTCCCCGACACGCCGCTGAGCGGTGGTTGGGACTGCGCGGAGGCCGTCCGGCAGACGCTCCTCGCTCGGGAACTTATCAAGCGATCGACAAATGAATCTCTTGGCCGGGTGACCCTCTCGCTCGGCGTCGCGGCTCACAGGCCGGGGGACACGCCCGAAACTCTAACGGACCGAGCCGACCACGCGCTCCTCATGGCCAAACGCAAGGGGAGAAATCGCACCGAAACCCAGGACGCGCTGCCACAGTCACCCGTCGTCGATGGATAGCGCGGCAACAATGCAACGGGCAGCATCGGGTCGACGAAGTCGGACCTGGTCAGCGCATCAAGCTAGTCAATCACGAACGATACCGCTACGTCATATTCATGCGCACGATTCGCCAGATCGCTGATGAGTTTGGGTTGAGCCTGCGAACTCTCCGCTACTACGAACAAAGAGGGCTGATAAAGTCCAAGCGATTTTCGAGCGACAAATCTCTGCGCATGTACGATGATGAGGATCATGCTCGCGTCGCGCAGGTCGTTCGCTGGGTTCGAATGGGCTTCATGCTCTCGGAGATCGAGAACGATGCCATCGACGTCCATAAGCTCCGTGCTCAGTTACAATACATCTACGATAGGATGGCAGAGCTAGAAACAGCAGCTTTATTGATCAAAGAAGAAATTCGATCAAAGAGCCACTCATGACGGCGATTGTTAAACCCGGAGATTTTGTTTTCGCATCGACGCAAGGCATATCTCCCAATTGAGGTAGCGCTTGAGTCAGGAACATCTGCCGCGTCAGCGATCGCGGTCCCTGCTATGGCCGCTCTCGCCTTGGACGCCCTTCTGTTTGTCAAGCAGCGATACGTGTCGCGTTGATTTCCTT
>NZ_LSKN01000157.1:0-8262 GCF_001557075.1 Methylobacterium sp. CCH7-A2 | reverse complement strand
GGCGAGGGCCCCGATCGGGGCCCTCGCCATATCCGCCGCTCCCCAACGCCAGTGGCCTGCTTTTACTCCGCCACGCTGGCCTGGAATCCGACCGCCGTTGACAACGCCGTGACCACCATCCATGTCGAGCCCGAGAACAAAGCCAAGCATAGTGGCGTACTGGTTCTGTGATGGAAAGAACACGCCGAAAGGCTGGGAGCCGTATGCAAGACGATCAAAGTCGCCCTTCGCAACATCGCCACGAGAGATCTGAGCTCTGCAAAGCGATATGACCGCCAGAACAAGACTCAGCCGGCAAACCTCTCGCCTCCCGGAGCTGTGCGGCCGGCGCGCCCCACGACAAGTCGCCGGGGACCAAGTGGCCTGGACATCGGAGCCCAACCGCGTATGACTTCACCGCCCAAGGCCGAGGCCAATCGCGCCCAGCTGCAATCAGCATCCTATCGCCTGGCTGCGCTCGACCAGGAGTTCCTCCTCGGCGACTCCATGCGCGGCGTGCACTTTCTCCTGGAATACGCCAAGGCCGAGGAAGCCATGCGGGCCTGGGGCGTGCGCTCCACCATCGTCGTGTTCGGAAGCGCGCGGGTGCGCGAGGACGGCCCAGCGCAGCACGCGGAATGGTACCGGCAGGCCCGAGCCTTCGGGCGGATCGTCTCCGAGCGCGGCGGCGCGCTACACCCGGACGGAGGACTTCGCGACAATGTCATCGTCACGGGCGGCGGTCCCGGGTTGATGGAGGCGGCGAACCGAGGAGCACATGATGCGGGCGCGCCCTCGATCGGGTTCAACATTACACTGCCGCGCGAGCAGGACCCCAACCCGTACTCCACTCCGGAGCTGACCTTCCGCTTCCATTATTTTGCGATGCGCAAGATGCACCTCGCCATGAGGGCCAATGCGCTGGTCGTGTTTCCGGGCGGCTTCGGCACACTCGACGAGTTGTTCGAGATCCTTACCCTCAAGCAGACCGGCAAGGCGGTGCCGATCCCGATTCTCCTGGTCAACGAGGATTACTGGCGCGGGGTGGTCAACTTCGAGCAGCTGCTGAGCATGGGTATGGTTGCGGAAGAGGAGTTGCGAATCTTCGAGTTCGCGAGCAATGCGGAGGCGGCTTGGTCCATCCTCGAGCAGCACAAAGTCACTGTCCCGCCCCCGCCGTCGTTGCCGGAGCAAATCAGCAAGCCGGCCATGTGAGCCCGCCGGGTGCTGAGCCGTAGTTGAACCCAAACGCCTTGGCTCACGCTGCTCGGACCGCCGCTGAAGAGCGGCGCTCCCTCGGGTCGCGGTAGGCGAGCAGGCGCAGCGCGTTGGCAACGACGACAAGGGTCGAACCTTCGTGGAAGAGGACGGCGATCCCGATCTGGAGCCCGAGCACCGTCGCGGGAATCAGGAAGACCACCATGCCGAGACTGAGCCACAGGTTTTGACGGATGATGCCGCTCGTGCGCCGGCTCAGGCCCACCGCGAACGGCAGGTGCTCGAGGTCGTCGGCCATGAGCGCCACGTCCGCCGTCTCGAGCGCCACGTCCGAGCCCGCTGCGCCCATGGCGATCCCGACCGTCGCGTTCGCCATGGCGGGAGCGTCATTTACGCCATCGCCCACCATCGCCACCTTCTGCTGTGCGCGCAGCTTCTTGATCGCCTCGACCTTGTCCTCCGGCATCAGGTCGCCCCAGGCCTCGTCAATGCCGACCTGCCGCGCCACGGCATCCGCGACGCGCTGGTTGTCCCCGGAGATCATGATCATGCGCGAGATGCCGAGCTCGCGCAGCCGCGCGACCACGCGGGTCGCGGGCTCGCGCGGCGTGTCCATCAGCCCGAGCGCGCCAAGGTAGCGCTCGCCGCGCCGGACCACCATCGTGGTGCGCCCCTGCTCTTCAAGGCCCTCGATCGTGGTCTGCACGGCCGGCGGAAGCGGCGGCCCCTCAACCTCGGTGAACAACTCGCTTTTGCCGACGAACACGGGCTCGCCGTCGATCCTCGCCGCCAGGCCACGCCCGGTGATGCTGCGCAAATCCTGCGCGTTCGGGATTCCGACCGCGTTTCCGAGGCGCGCACGCCCGTCGCGGACCACCGCGGCCGCGAGGGGGTGATCGCTCAGACCTTCCACGCTGACCGCAACGATGAGGAGTTCGCGTTCGTCCACGCCCGGCGCTGGGAGCACGTCAGTGACGCGCGGCTTGCCCTCGGTCAGGGTCCCCGTCTTGTCGAAGGCGATGGCGCCGAGCGTGCCAAGGTTTTCGAGCGGGCCGCCCCCCTTGACCAGCACCCCGCCCCGGGCGGCTCGCGCGACACCGGAGAGGACGGCGCTTGGCGTAGCGATCGCGAGCGCGCAGGGGCTGGCGGCGACGAGCACGGCCATGGCTCGGTAAAAGCTGTCGCGGAACGGCTCGTCCACCACCACCCAGGCAAACAGCAGGAGCACCACGAACGCGAGGACGGCGGGAACGAAGGCGCGCTCGAAGCGGTCGGTGAAGCGCTGCGTCGGCGACTTCTGCGCCTCGGCCTCGCTCACCATACGAACGACACGGGCGAGCGTCGTGTCGGCCGCCCGCTTCGTGACCTGAATCTCAAGTGCTCCGCTGCCGTTGATAGTGCCGGCATAAACGCGATGCTCGGCTTCCACCCCGTCTGGCCTGGCGGCAGCGCGCTCGGGGTCATCGACCGGCTGCTTGTCGACGGGCACGCTTTCGCCGGTCACAGGGGCTTGGTCAACGCTGCTTATACCCCGGACGATGAATCCATCGGCCGGAATGCGCGCGTTCGGCTTTACAATAACCGTGTCGCCGATCACGAGGTCTTCGACCGGAACTTCGCGCACCGCCCCATCCCGCCGAACCTCCGCTGTTCGCGGCGCGAGCTCGGCGAGCGCCTCGATGGCGCGGCGCGCCCGCCCCATGGCGTAGTGCTCGAGCGCGTGGCCGAGACTGAACAGGAAGAGCAGCAGCGCGCCTTCGGCCCACTCCCCGAGCGCCGCCGCGCCAGCCGCCGCCACGAGCATGAGCGTATCGATCTCGAACCGGCCGATGCGGAGGGAGTCGACGGCCTCGCGCAGGGTGTAGAAGCCGCCAAAGCCGTAGGCCCCGATATACAACGCGAACGGTAGCCATGCGGGCGCACTGGTCGCGACCGAGATGAGATAGCCGAGGCCGAGCAGTGCCCCACAGATCAGGGCGAAATAGAGCTCGGTATTCTCGCCCAGCACGCCGCCATGGGCGTGGGCATGGGCATGCTCCTCATCGTGGCGATGCTCGCCGGCTGCATGCTCCTTTCGATGTGCGCGCTCGTCATCCTCGTGCTCATCATCCCCGTGCCTGTGTTCACGCCCGGAAGGTTCTCGTCCCTCCACCCGGACCACCTCCCGTGGCCCATCCTCCCGGACTCGCACACGCAATTCGTCAAGCACGCGACGGAGATCCTGCTCGGAGGTCGCTTCGCGGTCGAACTCGATCCGAAGCGGCCCGGCCGCCGACACCTCCGCCTCGACCACGCCCGGCATGCGCTGCAGCCGTTCCGCGATCGTGCGGGCCCGCCGTTGATGCTGAACCCCGTCCACCTCCCACAGAACATGGGCGAAGCGTTCGGTGAGGCGAGCGCCGGCGCTTTGGGCGATCTCCCGCACTCGCGCGAGGCTCAGCACCTCCGGGTCGTAGTGGATGCAGAGCTTGGCGGGCTCTTCGCCGGAAGCTGGGGCGATATGGACTCGTTCCATGCCCTCGCGGTCGGCCAGATCGCTGACGAGACGCCCGACGCACGCGTCGGCTTCGCCCGGTGCCTCCGGAAGAAGAACGGGCAAGTCCAATTGCAAGCGCTGAGCTGCGTTCTTGAGCATGGTTGGGCGGCTTTCAAGCGGTGAAAGAGGGATGTCGGAGCCGGAAGGCGCGATTGCGGCGCGAGCGTTCCTTGAGCTCGCGGTAGCTCGAGCCGTGCGCGGGTCCAATCATCCGCACCATGATAACGGCCGCGATCGCGATCAACATCACCCGAATAACCATCTGGATCTCCAGCGAGATTTGAAAAGCATCATAGCTGGCCTTGGGCTGGCCCGGACCACCGCTCAACTGTGTGGCCTGAGAGTTTTGCTTAGCCGAAGCGGCCGCAGCAACGGTGTCGTCGGTCAACGCGCTGTAGGAAAAAGGCCGGCCCAGCAAGGTGAGCACTAACCTACTCGTATGCCTCACTGGTCACGTCATCATTGGCCATCGTATCAGGTGCAACACATCGAGAACGAAAGCACCTTACTTCGTATTTGGACGGACAACCTCCTTCAAGGGCCCCAGACAGCGCAAGGTCACGAAGGTGACGAGGCTCAAGATTGCAGCGATGTCGTAGAGGCCAAACCCGACCGCGGCCCCGAGCGCACCGGTCGCCCACAGGCTTGCGGCCGTCGCTGTGCCGGACGCTTGTCCCGCATGCTTGAGAATGGCCCCGCCCCCGATGAAGCCGACGCCCGTGATCAGCCCTTCCAGGATTCGAGCCTGAGCGGTCGAGCCCTCGCCCAAGACGCGGATCGCGATCAGCACGAAGCCGCAGCTCGCGACGGCGACGAGCGGAAAGGTCCGGATCCCTGCGCTGCGCTCCTCTCGCTCCCGATCCCACCCAATGGGAAGGGCAAGGCCGTAAGCGATCGCAAGATCGACAAGGTGGGACGCTACCTCCCACCAGCTCAAAGATTCCAGCCTCATAGGGGACTTATAGCGTCGCCGAAGCCTGCTCGATAGTCGCGTTACGGTCGACTGGCCGGCCGGACTCAGCCACAGTAGCAGGTCTCAGCTCGCCTCCAGGCCTTACTGCCGCTGCGGACTCACGACGCTCACCTCAAGGACGGGCCAGATGACCGCGTGGTGGTCCAAGCGTCCGATGCAGCGACAAAACTGGAAGATAGCCGGTCCAGTTGGTGGGAGCGTCGAAAGGCGGGGCAACCTACCCCACCCAATGCGCTCCCGTGTGATTTGCCGATTCGTGACTAAAAGCGGCCTCCCCTGCCGCCCTCGTGACCGCCACCCCCCTGCATCATGCGCCGCGATGGCCGCGACCGCTCACCATGCCGCCCCGGTGGCCACCACCGCCCCGCATCATGCCGCCCCGATGACCGCCGCCGCCCTGCATCATGCCGCTGCGATGTCCGAAGCCCCGCGGGCGATGACCAATGGCCGGGCCGTGCTGCACAGTGTCGACGAGGCCGAACGCGTGAACGGCGCTCCGAATGTCCGGCATTCCCATAGGCGCCGCTTGGGCGCGTCCGCTGCTAAGCTGACCGCCGATCAATGCGCCCGCGGTTGCAAGCGCGAAGATGAATTTCTTCATGTATTTCTCCTGGCCGCCACCCCGGGACAGCGGAGAACAGGAACCTTTGGTTCAGGGAGCTGACCCGGTCAGTGTTAAAGAGGCCCGTCGCACGAGCAGGTCAGCGAGCTCGACCATTCTGCGATGTCTGGGGTAGCGCCTGCCATCCCATCCTGGCACCCATCGCGGGTATCCTGGCGGCGTCGCCTCGCGCGTTACGCGAGCGAGCGGGCTGACGGTGGCCTCGCCACGGAGGTGCCCGCGAGAGGGATGACCCACAACTGTGCACGGCGGGGCAATTGTCGGCCATGGGAGAGCGCTGGCCTAAAGAGAGACCAGCGGGTCGTAACCATGGCGCCGAGCAAGCCTGTCGAGTGGCGGGCCAACCTAAGCTCCGATCAGCCTCGCCGGATCTCAGGCCTCAGTAGCAGGTCTCGACCCAAGCGCGCCGCAGGCCGTGGCGCGTCCGAACCCACTGGCGCTCGAGCGCGCAGGCGGGCGCGTAACCTCGTCCGTAGCCATAGCCGTACACGGCCGGGGTGTAGCCGTATCCATAGCCGTAGGCGCTGGGATAGTAGCTCGACCCGTAGAGGCCATAGGCGCCGAGCCCCGCCGCGGCGGCAATGAAGGGCGCCGCCCCATAGAACCCGTGCCCCTGGTGGCGCCGGACGTGGTGGCCGCCGAAGCCGCCGTGCCCTCCCCAAACCGCCCGGTGCCCGAAGCCGCCGTGCCCTCCCCGGAAGCCATGACCAAAGCCGCCGTGGCCGCCGCCATGAAACCCTCCTCCGTGACCGCCGCCGTGACCGCCGCCGTGGTGCTGCGCTAGAGCCGCTTGCGGCAGCATCGCCGCGCCAAGCCCCATGAGCAGGCCCATGATCATCCCGGTTCGTTTGTTCATGACTACCTCCGTCGCAAGCCCCCCGAACCCTCGCACCGAATCAACGCTCAACTTGCCGCAAAGCTCCCGAAGGCCGGTTCCACGGCACGCACCGTTCATGGCAACACTCCACTTGAGACTCGGCGGGGGCTTCGAAGAGTATTCGATGAGCTTTAGCGCGATCACCTGGAAGCATGACAGCGTCGGTTGACGGGGTGTAGTTTTGCATACGAGGAGGCATTCATGCACGGCGGCAGCGGCCACAGTCAGGCACCAGTTTCCGGCTCCGGCTCCGCCGCAAGCCGTCACCGGAGCCGCCTCGCCTGGGCGTTCGGTCTAACGGTCGCCTACATGGCGGCCGAGGTGATCGGGGGCCTGATCACGGGCAGCTTGGCGCTGCTCGCCGATGCGGCCCACATGCTCACTGACGCCGGCGGGCTCGCCCTTGCGCTGTTGGCCATCCGATTCGCCGAGCGGCCGGCGACCCCGCAGAAGACGTACGGTTATCTCCGGACGGAGATCCTCTCAGCGTTGGCCAACGCCGTCGTGCTGCTGCTTTTGACCGTCTACATCCTCTACGAGGCCTACAAGCGCTTCCTCGCCCCGCCCGAGATCCTCTCCGGGCCGATGCTGGCGGTGGCGGCCGTCGGTCTCGTCGTCAACCTAATCAGCATGCGGCTGCTCGCTGGCGGATCGTCCGAGAGCCTCAACGTCCAGGGCGCCTATTTCGAGGTCTTGAGCGACATGCTGGGCTCGATCGGGGTGATCCTCGCGGCCCTCGTCATCATGTTCACCGGCTGGACGCTCGCCGACCCGATCATTGGCGCCGGGATCGGCCTCTTCATCGTGCCGCGGACCTGGCGGCTTCTGAAACAGGCCATGCACATCCTCATGGAAGGCACCCCGCCCGAGGTCGACATGAGCCTTCTCGAGACGGGCCTCCGCGAGATCCCCGGCGTCACCGCCGCGCACGAGCTTCATGTCTGGACGATCACCTCGGGCATCGATGCCATGAGCGGCCATGTCGTCGTCCGCGATATGGCGGAATCGAAGATGGTGCTTCGGGCCGCGCGCCAGCTCATGAAGGAGCGCTTCAACATCGACCACGTCACGATCCAGGTCGAGGACGAGGCCTTGCGCGCCGAGGAGGCCGTGCTGCGGGTTTGATCACGCCATGCAGCGAGCCGCTCCCACCCCGGAGAGCTATGGGACCCGGAGCAGGCGGGATCCGTCTGGAAAATGGCGATGCACGCGCTCGAGGATCGCCTGTCCCGCAGAGCAAAGGGCACCAGATGAAATCCCCGCGGCAGTCTCTTCTCTGGGCCGTTCTCCGGCGCCAGAATACGCGAGCAGCCGTCGTGAAATCTGCACGGCCTGCAACTTTCCCTTCGGGGCCTCGTTGTCCTGCGGTGATCCAAGGAGACGACAGCCGTGGGTTTGCTCGACAACATCTTCGGTGGCAATCAGGCCGGCCGCGGCGGGACTTCCCCGCTCACGCTCGCATTGCTTGCTCTGCTCGCCTATCGGACTTACCAGGGCAAGGGCCGCCTTGCGGACATGCTGGGCCGGACACCGGACGGCCGTCCACCGGGGCCTGCTACGGGAGACCGCGCGCCGGGCGGAAGCCGCGAGCCCCCGGGCGAGACCGCGGGCTCGCCTAGAGGCGGCGGGCTCGGGAACCTTCTCGGCGGCCTCTTCGGCGGCGCGGCAGGGCGGCCGACGGGAGGCGGCGGCGGTCTCGGCGATCTGCTGCGGGCGGTTTGGGCGGCGTGCTCGGCGGCGCAGCGGCCGGCACGCTCGTGAATGGCGGTCTCGGCGACCTGATGAGGCGGCTGCAGCAGACCGGCTACGGCGATACGGCCGACTCTTGGGTGGGTCGTGGTCCCAATCGCGCCATCGGCCCGGCCGAGCTGGAAGGTGCAATTGGACGCGACACATTGCAGTCCTTGGCAAGTGAAACGGGACGTCCCTACGACGAGGTCCTGTCAGAACTGAGCCAAAGCCTCCCCGACACGATCGACCAGCTCACGCCTGACGGACGCATGCTGTCAGGCGACACGACAAACTGCCCCCCTGACGCCATGAGGAACTGACCCCTC
>NZ_LSKN01000156.1:0-581 GCF_001557075.1 Methylobacterium sp. CCH7-A2 | reverse complement strand
GTGGCGATGCTGGAAGCGCGCATGGCCGCCTTCGAGGGGGCGGAAGCCTGCCGCGCCACGGCCACAGGCATGGCCGCCGTCACCGCAGCGATCATGGGCCAGGTCCGGCAGGGCGACCACGTCGTCGCCTCGCGCGCCCTGTTCGGCTCCTGCCGCTATGTCGTCGAGGAGCATCTGCCGCGCTATGGCGTCACCTCGACGCTGGTCGACGGCACGGACATCGCCCCCTGGCGCGCGGCCGTGACGCCGCAGACAAAGGTCTTCTTCCTCGAGAGCCCCTCCAACCCGACGTTGGAGGTCATCGATATCGCCGCCGTTGCCGCGCTGGCCAAAGAGGTCGGCGCCACGCTCGTCGTCGACAACGTTTTCGCCACGCCGCTCTTCCAGCGCCCGCTGGAGCTCGGCGCCGATTGCGTCGTCTACTCGGCGACCAAGCACATCGACGGGCAGGGCCGATGTCTCGGCGGGCTGATCCTGGCCTCGCAGGACTTCATCGAGACCCATGTCCAGACCTTCCTGCGCCAGACCGGCCCGGCGATCTCGCCCTTCAACGCCTGGGTGATGCTGAAGGCGCTGGAGAC
>NZ_LSKN01000155.1:0-1544 GCF_001557075.1 Methylobacterium sp. CCH7-A2 | reverse complement strand
GTACCCCTACGAGGGCGGCCGTCTTGAGGATTGATGCTTGGGGGTGAGACTGTGTCTGTATGGACGTCTATACAGGCACGCCGATCAGTCGGCTTGAGATCGTTGAACGGGGCGGTCGGCGGCGCTTTAGCGATGAAGCGAAGCTGCGGATCGTTGAGGAGAGCTATTCGGGTCGGCGACTGGGCTCGGCAACGGCGCGCAAGTACGCGATCACGCGCTCTCAGTTGAACGATTGGCGCGATGCCGCACGTGCCGGGCGGCTTGGTCCGGCTTCGAGCGCTGGCTTCATTCCGGCTGTGATCGTGCCGGAGGTGACGGCGACGACGAGCCCGCCGCCGGTGGATGGCAGCCGGATCGAGATCGTGACGTCGAACGGGCGGCGTATCGTCGTCGACGGACGCGTTGATGTCGATGCGCTGCTTCGGATTGTCCGCGGCCTGGAGACGCTGCGATGATCCCGGTTCCGCCTGGGGTGCGGGTCTGGCTGGCGACGGGCTACACCGACATGCGCCGGGGCTTTCCGGGCCTGTCGCTGCAGGTTCAGGAAGTGCTTCGCCGTGATCCGCTGAGCGGGCATCTGTTCTGTTTCCGAGGGCGCCGCGGCGATCTTTTGAAGGTGATCTGGCATGACGGCCAAGGGGCCTGCCTGTTCACAAAACGGCTGGAGCGGGGGCGGTTTTTGTGGCCGAGCCCGGCGGATGGGGCAGTGACGATCTCGACGGCGCAGCTTGGCTATCTTTTGTCGGGAATCGACTGGCGCGCACCCCGGGAAACCTGGCGTCCGATGCGGGTCGGCTAGCATTTAGCTTTTGAAATCGCAGGAAAAATCTGATTCACTGGCTTCGTGATGATGAAGCCGGACGATCTTCCTTGCGATCTCGCGAGTGCCCTTGCGGCGCTACGGTCCGAACGCGAGGCGCGGTTGCAGGCCGAAGCCGTGGCCGCCAGCGCGCAGGCAAAACTCTCGGACACCGAGGCGTTGATCGCGCATCTGCAGCTGATGATCGAGAAGCTGAAGCGCGAGAAATACGGCCAGCGTTCCGAACGCACGGCGCGGCTGATCGAGCAGATGGAACTTCAGCTCGACGAACTCGTGACCGCGGCGAGCGAGGACGAGCTTGCCGCCGCCGCCGCGGCGACGAAGAGCGGGACGGTGCGCGCCTTCACGCGCAAGCGGCCGGTGCGCAAGCCCTGGCCGGAGGACATCGAGCGCGAGCGGATCATCATCGATCCACCCTCTGCCTGCGCGTGCTGCGGGGGATCGCGGCTGTCGAAGCTGGGCGAGGACGTGACGCAGACGCTGGAGGAAATCCCGCGCCGCTTCAAACTGATCGAAACGGTGCGCGAGAAGTTCAGCTGCCGGGATTGCGGGAAGGTCAGCCAGCCACCGGCGCCGTTCCATGCGACACCGCGCGGCTTCATCGGCCCGCAATTGCTGGCGACGATCCTCTTCGACAAGTTCGGCATGCACGCTCCGCTCAACCGTCAGAGCGCGCGCTTCAAGGCCGAGGGGATCGATCTGCCGCTATCGACGCTGGCCGACC
>NZ_LSKN01000154.1:0-1706 GCF_001557075.1 Methylobacterium sp. CCH7-A2 | reverse complement strand
TTGGAGGTTACCAATGAAGCTCGTTAAGAGCCTCCTCCTCGGTTCCGCCGCCGGCATCGCCGCGGTCGCCGGGGCTCACGCTGCCGATCTTCCCTCGCGGAAGGCCGCTCCCGTCGAATACGTCCGCGTCTGCTCTGCTTACGGCGCTGGCTTCTTCTACATCCCCGGCACCGACACCTGCCTCCGCGTTGGTGGTCGTGTCCGCGCCGAGTACTCGGTCGGTGATCGCTTCGGTGAGGGGGCTGACGCCTATGGCACCCGCGCCCGCGGCCGTCTCAACATCGACGCCCGCACGGCAACTGCCTACGGCACGCTGCGCACGTTCTTTCGTTATGAGCTGAGCAACAACAGTGGTAATTACGTTGGAGGGGTTAACTTCAATCCGGGCATCAATCTCCCGGGCCAGGCTCGGAACACGTCGCCTGCTACTACGGATATTCTTGACCTCGCATTCATTCAGTTCGGCCCGATCACCGCTGGTCGTGCTCAGTCGTTCTTCGATTTCTACGCGAACGACTATACCTTTACGGTGGTCCGCACGGCTGACGCTCGCTTGAACTTGCTCGCCTACACAGCCACATTTGGTTCGGGCTTTTCTGGTACGATCTCTCTTGAAGATCGAGCATCTACTGTGGTGCCTGGTCTTGGGCTTCGCGAGAACCCGGTCATCAGCCCCGCTGGTGTTGGATCTAGGATCCTTGGCCAGGACTTCCCGGATCTCGTCGCTTCGCTGCGCGTCGACCAGGGTTGGGGTTCTGCTCAGTTGTCGGGTGCTTTGTCCCAGCGCAACATCTCCAACACCGGCCCGGGCTTCACCTCTTCGAATGACGAGCTTGGCTTCGCCGTTCAGGCGGGCGTGAAGATCAACCTGCCGATGCTTGCTGCCGGTGACGTCTTGTTCTTGCAGGCTGCTTACGCTGACGGCGCCCTTGGCTACCTCGGTTGGTTTTCGCAGTTTGGTTCGGGTCGTCAACTTACTGCGACGCCTGCGACGCAGCTCACGATCGGTGATTTCGGTGTTGACGGCTTCGGTAACGTCCGTTCGGCCACTGGCTTCTCGCTTCTCGCCGCTCTGCGTCACTTCTGGACCCCGCAGCTTCGTTCGGAGTTCGCGGTTTCGTACTCGGAACTTCAGCTGGACTATGTTGTTGCCGGTCAGACGGTTCCGGGTATCGTTGCCCGACCGCTTGATCCCAAGGAAGCCATTGTCGCAGCCAGCCTGATCTGGTCGCCCGTTTCTGGCCTCGATATCGGCGTGGAAGTTCTCTACAGCCGCACCGAGCTCCGTCAGCCTGTGCTGGCCGCCAACAATGCTGGCACGCGCGTCCCGCTTGCAGCCGGTGGCCGTCTGGTCAAGAGCGACGACGCCTTCGCTGGCCGTCTGCGCATCCAGCGCGACTTCTGATCGGTTTCCGATCCCAGTCACAGAGAGCCCCGGGGAAACCCGGGGCTTTTCTTGTAGACGCCGCGCTATCTGCTGTGGTCTGGGTCAGCCTGGTTCATCTCCGATCGTCGGGATCACTTAGTCTGCCGTGAGGATGGTCCGATACGCATTTCCCGTTTCTGCAGACCAGCCTTACAATCGTATGTGATGTTCCAATACATGTGGCTTCATAAACTTGATTTTCGCCCACCGGCGGCAGTCTCTTGATGGGGCTCCGTGGGCATTTCTACATTAATACACGCTAAGGGAATTTGAAGTTGTT
>NZ_LSKN01000153.1:0-425 GCF_001557075.1 Methylobacterium sp. CCH7-A2 | reverse complement strand
GGGCGGGATCTGGGATCGCCGCAAGGTCAGTTTCCGCGATCGGGGCGCAAGGGATCGCCCGCTCTCTGGCCGAGATCGGCGGTGCTTCCTGAAGGTGCCGCCATGGGGCCACCGTCATGATGTGTCGATCCTGACGGCGAGGATGGTGCGCGGCGCGGTGCCCGGCGCGAAGCGCTCGACGATGATCATGCGGCCACCGCAGCAGGGGCAAGGTGGCCTCCGCTCATCGACCGGATCGGATTGTTCGGCCGAGATCTCGGCTTCACGATCTACCATCGTTGCAGCCGGCGTCGGCGCCGCGATGATCTCCCTGATGCGGGCGATGGTATCGGCGCGGCGGCTGGAGGCGAGCAGTCCGTAGTGGCGGATACGGTGGAAGCCGTCGGGCAGGACGTGGAGCAGGAACCGGCGGATGAACTCGGGGG
>NZ_LSKN01000152.1:0-1044 GCF_001557075.1 Methylobacterium sp. CCH7-A2 | reverse complement strand
TGGGTCTGACTCAAATCTGCTGCAGGTCGGGGCTGTTTTGATGCTGGTTTCCAGAAGGAATCAGCGCGATGAAGCAGCGATTTCGGCCAGCCAGCCTGGTTCCCGCAGGTTTGATGGTCGACGGGATCACGATCGAAGGCGATCGCGTTGTTGTCCGAACCCGGTCCGCCGTCAGCGCCTGTCCGTGTCCTGACTGCGGGGCGTTCTCGCAACGGATCCAAAGCCGGTATTTCCGGCGTGCAAAGGATCTGCCGCTCAGCGGCCGACGCGTCGAGCTCCAGGTCCTCGTTCGGCGATTTCGCTGCGATGCCGTCCTGTGCGGCCGCCAGATCTTCGCGGAGCGCTTTGGTGACCGCGTCCTCGCGCCGCGAGCGCGTCGGACCGATCGTCTCGATCATATCGTCCAGCATCTCGGCCTCGCCTTGGGTGGCAGGCCCGGAGCAAGTTTTGCCGCCAGGATGATGCTGCCGGTCAGCAACGACACGTTGCTGCGCGTGGTCCGGCAGCGTGCCAGGGTGCCGAGCGAGCCGCTGCGCGTGATCGGCATCGATGACTTCGCCTGGCGGCGCAATCACCGCTACGGCACGATCGTCTGCGACTTGGAAAGGCGTCGGCCGGTCGCGCTTCTTTGCGACCGGGAGCCAGCAACATCGGAAGCTTGGCTCCGCCATCAGCGGCTGGTCCATACAGTCGCTCGTGACCGTGGCGGTGGCTATGGAGAGGCGGTGGCGCGGGCCCTGCCGCAGGCCGTCCAGGTTGCCGACCGCTGGCACCTGATGGAGAATGCCAGCCGCGCTTTCCTCGACGCCGTGCGCAAGTCGATGCGCCAGATCCGTAGCGCCATCGGTGCCACCGTCGTCAATCCTGCGCTCCTGACGGCGGCGGAGAAGCTGCAATACGATGGATATCTGCGGCGGGAAGAGATCAACGCGGCGGTCCTCGCCCTCTGGCGGGAGGGCGTGCCGATCAAGCAGATCGTCAAGCGCACCGGCCATCACCGCCAGACCGTCAGGCGGATCGTCCGCGGCGAGCGCAGCGACGTCT
>NZ_LSKN01000151.1:0-366 GCF_001557075.1 Methylobacterium sp. CCH7-A2 | reverse complement strand
CGGACGATGTGCTTCTCGAAGGGCGACGGCGTGCCATAGGGGCGCTTGTCGACGCCCTCGCCGAGATAGCGGTTCCAGTCCTGAACCTCGGTGATCAGCGGGTCGGGCTTGGCCTCCTGCGCCCGCAGCGGCAGCGCGGAGGTGGCGAGCCCCGCGCCGGCGAGGCCGGCGGCGCCGAGAAAGCGCCGGCGGTCGAGCGGTTTGGTCTTCGGGTCTGAGCTCATCGGCGGATGTCCCATGGTTGTGGTGCCCAGGATCGGCGGGGCGCGCTCAGGCGCCGCTGACCTTGACGGCGTCGTTGGGGCGGATGCTGACGGTTTTGCGCGCGGCGACATGGGTGCGGACCACGTCCCAGATCGGCGGGCC
>NZ_LSKN01000150.1:0-231 GCF_001557075.1 Methylobacterium sp. CCH7-A2 | reverse complement strand
TTGCTGAATGTTCCGCCATGGATCTGCTTCGGCATGGCGAACGAAAATTTCCCCGAGCCGGCGTCTTGGCCAGTTCGGTCGGCCGCGGTTGGGCGGGCGTGGCTGCCGAGCTGCGCTCGCACCCGGCCGGTGATTTACCCGCCATCGTCCCCGAACAGATGGAGATCACGCTGGCACTGCGCCGATGCGAGGGCGCTCTCGTCAGCCGCAAAGGAGCGGGTCAGAGGCAGC
>NZ_LSKN01000149.1:0-238 GCF_001557075.1 Methylobacterium sp. CCH7-A2 | reverse complement strand
TCCTCGTCAACAATGCCGGCATCCAGTTCGTCGCGCCGGTCGAGGAATTCCCGGTCGAAAAATGGGACGCGATCCTGGCGATCAACCTGTCTGCCGCCTTCCATGCCATCCGGGCCGCCCTGCCCGGCATGAAGGCGCGCCGCTTCGGCCGCATCATCAACACGGCCTCCGCCCATGCGCTCGTCGCCTCGCCGTTCAAATCGGCCTATGTCGCCGCCAAGCACGGCATCGCCGGGCT
>NZ_LSKN01000148.1:0-279 GCF_001557075.1 Methylobacterium sp. CCH7-A2 | reverse complement strand
TGGCCTGTGACGCGCTTGAACATCCGGGCGAAATGAAATGGGCTCAGGCAGGCGACATCGGCGAGTTGGGCGACCGAGATCTCGCGATCGATGTTCTCGTGCATGAACTCGATCGCTCTCCTGATCCGCTCAGGACAGTCACGTACCAGGGCGGTAACCGGAGGCTGAGACCGATCGTGAGAATAGGCGTGGGCCAGACGAGCCGTGAGCGCCAAAGCCGCCGTCTCCACCAGCATGCGACCGGCTGAGGTCTCGTGGGTCAGCTCGTCCCGGATGGCC
>NZ_LSKN01000002.1:0-1103 GCF_001557075.1 Methylobacterium sp. CCH7-A2 | reverse complement strand
TGCGCGAGAGCATGTCCCGGCCGAGCCGGTCCGAGCCGAGCAGGAACAGCGTGCCGTCCTCGGGCGGGCAGACGAAATGGAGATTGCCCGGGACGAGGTTCCAGAAGCGGTATTCCTCGCCGCGGCAGAAGAAGCGCAGGGGCTGCGGGCGGGTCCGGTCGACGTCGTATTCGCGCTTCAGGTTCTCCATGTTGAGGCGCTGGGTATAGGGATAGACGAAGGGGCCGAGGAAACGACCCTCGTGGAAGAGGTGCACCTCCTGCCGCGGCGCGCGGATGAAGTCCGTGTTGCGCGTGTCGTAGTGATAGGGCGCCAGGAACTCGGCGAAGATCGCCATCGCATAGATCACGAGGATGACGACGCCGGAGATGACCGCGAGCTTGTGCTTGCGGAACTTCCACCACATCAGCTGCCATTGCGAGGCGAGATAGACGCGCTCCTGCGCCGGCGTCATCGTCTCGACCGCGTTGGGCTCGAAGGGGGCGGTCGAGGCCGTGTGCGGCAGGGGCGCGCCTTCGGGCGGCAAGGTCGAGGGCGAGTGCGGGCTCGTTTGTGCGATCGGGCTCACTTGGTCGCGGTCCCCTGCAGCCGGATGCGCGGATCGAGGATCGCGAGCGCAATGTCCGAGATCAGAACGCCGATCACGGTGAGGAAGGAGAGGAACATCAGGAAGGAGCCGGCGAGATACATGTCCTGGCTCTGCAGGGCGCGGATCAGGAGCGGCCCGGTCGTCTGCAGCGACAGCACGATCGCCACGATCTCGGCGCCCGAGACGATCGAGGGCAGGATGTCGCCGATGTCGGAGACGAAGAAGTTCAGTGACATGCGCAGCGGGTATTTGCGCAGCGCCTTGCCGGGCGGCAGCCCCTTGGCGCGGGCGGTGACGTAGTACTGCTTCTGCAGCTCGTCGAGCAGGTTGGCGCGCACGGCGCGGATCATGCCGGCCGTCCCGCCGGCGCCGATGATGATGACGGGTATCCAGAGATGCTCCAGCACCGAGGCCGCCTTGGCCCAGCTCATCGGCTGGTTGAGATATTGCGGGTCGACGAGGCCGCCGATCGAGGTGCCGAACCAGACATTGGCGAAATACATGAAGACCAGCG
>NZ_LSKN01000147.1:0-12390 GCF_001557075.1 Methylobacterium sp. CCH7-A2 | reverse complement strand
CACAGTCTCACCCCCAAGCATCAATCCTCAAGACGGCCGCCCTCGTAGGGGTACGCCATACTGGCAGGCCGTTCTCGCAGATCGTTGAACGCGCCGATCAACGAGCGCACACGGGCGCCCCAGGCGCCACGATCGAACAGTCGCTGCATGGCTGGAAGGTTGTAGAAGCGGCGCGCACCCATGAGACGGAAGCCCAGCAAGACACCAAAGCTGGCGCCGAATAGGCACACTACGAGCAGGTTCCGCGCTGGCATGTCACGCACCACCTGCCAGCCCAACAGCATCACGATGCTGGCCAGCAGGAAGAGCCCTAGCAACCCCAGCACCCTATCGAACAGCACCGACATGACCGCGCGCCCGCGCATGCCAGGCCCCACGTGCTTGATCACGTATCCGGCCTTAATGACATCGCCACCGTTGGAACTGGGCATGGCCAAGTCAAAAAACGCCCCGATCATGGTCCAGCGCAACGCCTCGCGAAAGCTCACCTGCACGCCTTGGCTGCGCAGCAAGATCTGGAACCTATAGGACACCACCGCAAACGGCGGCAGCATCAACAGGAACGCCGCCAGCAACCACGGCCAAGTGTTTTCCAGATGCAGCAGCGCGTCGATATCGACCCGGTTGAACGCGAACAGTAAGCCAACGACCACCGCGGCAATCAGGAGCTTGAACCAGACCGACCCCACCATCTGGCGAAGCCCCTCAGCGGTAGCCATCGCTCAATCCTTGCGACGCAGTTCGAACCACAGATAGGCCAGTAGGCGCTTGCCCGTCGGCCAGATCTTGAAGTGCGTCTCACCGTAGCCGCGCGCCAGTTCCTGGGTCGGGAACTCGGAACGCGCCAGACGCAGCTTGTACGAACGAACCACCATCTCGATGTCGATGGACAGGCCGTGGTCCAGCACCTTCATGGCGGCGAAGGCACTGCGCGTCCAGCCCTTGAAGCCATGCAGCACGTCACGCACCATCGGCCCCTCGCGGCGCCAGAGCAGTGCAGCCAGCGCGGCAAGCCCCAGCACGGCCCACTTTCGCGGGCGCAGCAGATGGGCGTCTTCCTCGTTGACTGATCCTGGCAACTGCCGGCTGGCCACCACGAGTTGCTTGCCGGACTCGAACAGGGGGCGGAACTTCAGGACGTCGTCGACCGGCAAGGTGCCCTTAGCAAAAAACACAACCACCGCATCGCCCGTCGCTACCTCATTGGCGTGGACATAGGCCGCATTGAGCCCGCGCTTGGGTTGCCGGTGCACGCGGATCCCCATGGACTCGAGATACTCCACCGTTCCATCGGTGCTGCCACCATCTACGGCGAAGACTTCGTCGAACTGGTGTAGCGGCAGCTTGGGCACATCGACCTGGCAGCCTTGTAACTCGTTCCAGACGATCAGACACAAGGACAGCTTCACGCACACGCTCCGTTGCCGCTCAGCTCACGCGCCACCTGCAGTGCCTCGGCCACGGCCACGTCGGAGTTCATGTGCTCCCAACGGCCCCAGCGACCCATGCCCACGATGCTGCGGGACTTGGCCCAATCCAGAATGCGTGCAACCGCCTCCGGCTTGCCCAGCGTGTTGATGGGGTAGGCGTACTCGTTGTGAAAGCGCACGCCCTCGGTCGGCTTGGAGCGTGTGGCATTGGTTTCGGTCCAGTAGCCCTTGGCATTACCGGCGAAATTGGAACGCAGCAAAGCGCGGTGGTAGGGTACCGACTCGTCGGGCTCGTAGGTCCAGTGCGAGGGGCTGTCCAGCGTATCCGGCACGTAGTCCACGTCGATGGGCGCATTGCGCAGCGTGCGCACATCATCAGCCACCGCTTGCGGCAGCTTGGCCGCGTCAAGCCAGCAGGTCCACGGCACGGACGAGACGATAGTCTCCGCTTGCCAGCGGCCATTCACGATGCGGCTGTCCAGGTCCACGCTCTCCAGCGCGCAGCCCGTCACCAGCGCATCGCCCAACGCCACGCCCATGCGGCGCCAAACTTCGCCGTAACCGAACTTCTTGGGATAAAGAAAGGTGCCGTGCGCCGGCAGCGAGCCCATGGGCTTTCCCTCCAGGCAACTGAGCAGGGTCTCGCGGAACGACACGTCAGGCAACTTGTAGAGCCAGTAGGTGCCCAATGCATCCGGGTCCATCGACCAGATCTTGCGGTTGTAGGGCAGCATGTACTCCTGCGCGATCCGCTCGCCCAGTTTCCATTCGATCCAGGCTGCAAAGGACTCGGGCATGGGCTCGCCGCGCACGCAGCCGGCCTGGGCGATCGACTCCAAATAATCGGCCTGCACCTCGACCGGGAACTGCCACAGGTTGGCCTCCAGCGGATGGTCCACCTCTATGCCGCGCAGTCGGATCTTGGAAACGCGGTCGAACAACTCCCATTCCTCCCGCGGCATGAAGCGGAAGATGAAGTCCAGCACCTCCTTGCGGCGCATGTCCAGAAAGTGGCCGCCCCCGATGTCTAGGGGAGCGCCATCGACGTCCTCGGAGCGGCACAGCCCGCCGGAAATCCGTTCTTTTTCCAGCACCACGATTTCCTCGCGCGGGGTGCCGGCATCGATCAGCGAATGCGCTAACGTCAAGCCGCTGGGGCCTGCACCCAGCACGACGAATTTTTTCCGTTCCATAAAACTCTCAATGATTTGATTTTTGCACTTCGGGGAATGCAACGTCGAGCATTTTATCTCTGCACACGACGCGGTTAAGGGGTTCGCGTCCGCGCGAGGCGTACCCTCAGCAGCATTACCGAAATGATCAGTAGAACGATGAGCAAAGCAAACAGAGGCGCTACATAGCGGTGCTCAACTTGCCAAGCCAACTCATCCATAACCCCATAGAAGGTGAGCCGCTGAATCACAATGCCGAAAATAAACAACAGCGCAATCCACGGCTGGCGTACGTGATTTTCCGAATGCGCGCCAAAGGATCGGCTCGCACCACCGACAAGCGCGAAGATCGGCACGAAAGGCCCCAACCAGAGTACGACCGACCAGGCTTCCCAACCCGCCAATGCGGATTGGGCGTTCAAGCCGATCCAAGCCTGCGACGGAACTGTGCGTTCCAGATGATCCAATGCACTCAATAGCGCTTCGCTTCCCTCAATGTCCCGTCGCTGCACCGTGCCCAGCTGGCCAACGCCATCCGTCACGACACCTCGGTTCGTCAAGTAGCGAATTGTTAACGGGCCCGGCGGGACATCGACCGAGCTTAGCTCAAATCCCGTCGCGTGGACGGCTCTCCCCCACTCATTGGAGAACGCGGCGGACACGTCGTCTCGAGTGGTAATATGCGCACTCATCCATGACTGCACTCCATTAGACGAGTTGCCACCAGCCACCTGCACACCGAGCAAGACAACTGAGGCGTCTACAGGCAGTACCCACCCCCGCAAGCTGACGCGGGACTCGGATGTTTTCACGAGATGAGTGCGACGAAGGCAGACTTCGTCGAAAATGTCTTGGGCAAAGCCCTGATCAGTCACTGCAGGCATGAAATCGAAGATCTTGCGATACGCCTGCAAGATGCCGACCGGCATGCTCGCAAAGACGGTGCCCAAGTCGCCTGCAATCAAGGGGTGTACAACACTTCGACGCTGCAGGCGCCCCTCGGAGAATGCAGCCTCCAGCTCGGCATTAACCTGGTCCCAGAACCGACTCAGGTTACCGACCGTTCGAGGATTGGGCAGCTGTTGGATCGCTGCATCGTTGAAAACATGCCATATCCAGCCATTGCCGATCTCGCCAGCGGGCAGGCCGCCCTGGTGCTGACTGGCGAGAACATACGGACTGTCAGCCCGCTCCACCGTATCACGAAGACCAGCCAAAGTCGGACTGTGGGCATAGGCTAAGGCGCGCGCTTGGCTAGAGACACTGATGTATCTCACACGCGGCCGAACATCGATGGACGCCAGATTTCGCAGCAAACGCATATGCGATGGCATCTGCGACATCGTCGACCCCCAGACTCCATCGACGACGCCATGGAAGACCGCTGGGCTATTTGCCAGCGATAAAGCCACCCCCGTTGCCAGGGCCCCCCCTCTGATCAGTTGGCCATAGCGACGGCTTGGCGATTGGCGCAAGATCCATAAGCACAACAATGCCAACCAAGCAGCCCAAACCAGCAACAGCTGCGACTCGTTACGCACAATTGCCATGTACCCAAGGACGCTGCCAAGCCCTAGCCAGAGCAGCCCCCCTGGCGATGCTCCGTTTCCGAGCAGGTGAAGCAGCCGCACTGACAACGCCACACCCAGGATGACCAGAGACACGTATAGAGAATCGCTGAGCGCATGGTCGAACAGATGGAACGTGACCGGGCTGAAAACCAGCAGGGCAAACAGAGCCAGAGTTGCGCCCTGCCCAATGGCTGGCTTTGCTGCGCGGCACAGAAGCCAGCAGGAAAGTATATACAGCAACTCTACCGCCAAACGCTGGGGCACTCCGAGCAGTTGGCCCAGCATGAGCCAAATGGGATAGCCCACTGGAGGGCCCAAGTCAGTAATTCCGAAGTGAACGAACTTGACAAATCCCGCCGAGTCATCTGGTAAGGCTATGATTTCGTTTTCTGAAACGACCATTATTTTCAGAAAAACGACTACGATGACAAAAATCGTCATAATCCAGGCGCGCCATCGCATTTTCATCAGATATCCAAGCATGTCCAACAGTACAGTCAAACCAGAAATACTAGAGAAAAGGCCGCATGATATGAGCCGTTTAGATACGTTTTTTTTGCGTGGCAAGTTAATCGCACGCGCGATCCACCTCCCAAACGTTTCTAGCAAGCCCCACCACCATCTTCCTCCAAATTCAACTCATCAATTCTGTCAAATAGAGACGCCGGACCCGGAGCGGAATCAACCTGAGACAGCTATTCAATCGCTTGATCAATATATACAAATTGGTATGCGCAATGCAAAATTTTCTAATCAGGTTGGTCAAGTCGATTCTTGGACCTGAAAGGCCAGCCCCGTCATGCCGCGATGCGGTAGCCGGGCGACATTTCGATCTCGACCCGACCGGCATCAGACGCAACCGAGCTCAGCTTCTCAGCTTGCTCGCCGGTGATCGTGACCGGTAGCAGCGAAGGGCCGCCCGCACCAGGCTCGGCCAACAATCCGTCGTGATAAAGCCGGCGCCAGATGAAGAGCAGGTTCGTGGTGACGTCATAGCGCCGCGCAATCACCGAAACAGACGTTCCGGGCTCCAGCGAGGCCGCAACGATCGCTCGCTTCTGCGTGTCGCTCCAACTCCGCCGGCCACGCCTCGTGTCGATCGTGTCCATCATTGCCATAATGGACACGGACCACCTTCACGCGCCAATTTTCGGCGCGTCATGGGTGATCGACATCGGCTGAAAAGGCGGCTCGCTGCGGAGGGCTACCCGTCCGCTCCGATGTGAGTGCTGGTTCGGGTGTCGCCACCGCCGACACGACGCGGGCATCGCTTCCGCGGCCTTGCGGATCTCGCGGCGCCAGGTGAACAACTGCTGCGGTGACAAGGCATGGCTGCGGGCGAAGGCACCTACCCTCGCGCCAGGCTCGAAGCTCTCCGACACGAAGACCTCAAACCGCCGAACCGGCTTATCGAGCTCGGCCATCGATTTATGCGTAAGCTCGGAAATTGTCATATTTCCAAGCCCTCCAGGTTCGGAACATCAACGTTAATGCCTCATCCCGAAAGGTGGGGCCGGGACGCTGCTTACCTTTGTGGGAGGCCTGATGATGCAGAGCGCTCCGGCAGGCGAGGAGAAGGAGCGGGCCGGCTCCCAAGGTCGCTTCCCGGAAAAGATAATGCCGCATCCTCTCCGAGTCATGAGACCATATGTTCACCTGGCCCGCGCTGACAACAGCATCGCGTAGAGCGCATCATAGCGTTCGACCATTGTTTCGACGGCGAACATCGTTGCAGCCCGTACCCGGTTGCGCTCGCCTGCCTCGGCCAAGCGTTCCGGCGTATTGAGAAGGTCGACAATAATGCAAGCTGTGTCCTGTAGCTCGGTGGCGAAACTGTCCGACCGACCGATGATTTCCGACAGTGCACCGACGTCATAGCCTGCAACGGCAAGCCCTTTCGCCATCGCGAAGGGCGACACCTGGCCAAAACTCTCCTTCCAAACCGGCGCAACAAATACCGAAAATTTATCATAAAGATCAGGAAGGGCATCATAAGGGACATACCCCGTGAAATAAAAATTATCTCGAACGCCAGCAGCTATGGTGCGTCCGATATAGCCTTCCAGAAAAGAGCCGCCGCCCACAATAATCGCATGCGTTCGCGGTCTGCGCTTGATAACCTCAATGAATAGGTCGATCGCGTCTTCGCGAAGCTTGTCGCTTTCGAGTCGGTAGACCATCCCGATGGCATTCTTCGCATCGTCGCCATCATACCGTTTCGAGAAATGCGACAGGTCGATGCCGGGATAGATGATCGATGATACAGCTGGATCGGCGGCAGCTGATCCGAATTGGGTCCGAACATACTCGCTGACGAAGACATAGTGGTCCACCCGAGGCACGACCATCGGCGTCACCGGCGTGTTGACGTTCTCGACGACCTTGGCGTCAGGAATCGCATCCAGTGCGTCGAATGCTGCTTTGTACCAAGGATCGTCGCTGAGTCCCCAATAATGAACATGGATGATGTCAGGGGAATAAAGTCGATAAACATCGCGTATACTGTCAGCATTGGGCTGCGTCACGCAATGAACCGTCATGCCGACATGCTCACCGCCGCGCCACAGCGCCGAGGTTAGCACCTCCTGCTGATAGTGATGAGATAGGTGTTGAATGATGTCGATGATCAGTTGGGTCGACCCGCCGACGAAGACATTCGGGATGACATGCAGGATCCTCGGTCGCCGAATGTTAGGCGGTATCGGCCTGAGTGGCGCAACCTCGTACGGGGCGATGAGTCCCGCCTTGTCGGCAGGCACAGTGCGCCGCTTAAGCAACATCTCCTCGTCGAGGCGAAGGCGGTACCGGCCTTCGGATTCGTGCCATTCCGGAACCCGCGACGTTTCGAAAGCCAGGTCCAGCGAGGGCTTTGTGACCGCTGCAGGGGTCTCGCCGTTTTGGCTGTGCCGCTGCCGTCGTTCAGCTGCGGTGAGCCGTCGGGCGGCCGTGGCCATGGATCGCAGGATGGGCCGAGCCAGCTGCAGGACCGGCATCAACCGCGTGATGACCCGCCAGCTCGTGGATGTCTCGATCGTGCGCAGCCGGTTGGCCAGGACTTCCCGTTCTACGCGATTACTCTCGGCCTCAGCTGTCCAATACTCAAGCGCGCGTGCCATATCCGCTCGAACGGTCGATAGCTCGGACTGGACGGTCGATAGCTCCGTTTCCCGGGCGATCAGTTTCCTCTCAGTCTCGTGGCGAGCCTGTGCATCGGCCTCGGCACGACGCGCTACGGCCACTTTCAATTGATGTATTTCGTAGCGTCCGAGCAGCTCGCGATTTCTGCCCTTGATCGCCTCCGTCCGCATTGTGACATAGTCGAGCTCTGAGTCGAGGAAGATCGGCCGAGGCAGGGTCGCCAGCGGCTTCGTTCCGCAGACCGCCATAAAGACGGCAGGCTCCGGCCGCTCGTCGCCACTGATCGCACGATAGCTGAAGGTTGTTTGCGCATCCGCGCCGTCTGGTAAGAAGGTGACTGCCGGTGCGATCACCTGCCCAAGGAATCGGACTGCCGGGAAGGCAGCCGTCAAGGTCGCCCGAAACTGCGCTTCGGGCATCTCATGCAGATGGAACGGGTTCTCGCCATAATTGGCCGTGGCTGCGGGATTTGGCGTGGAAATCAGCAGCAGCCCGTCCTCGGTCAAGAGCCGCTTCAAACTGGCCAGTAGGCGCAGCTGGTCGGGACGCGCCAGATGCTCGACGAGCTCAAAGCATGTGATCAGATCGAAGCTCGCCGGCTCCAGGCATTCTGCCAGGTCGTACCGACGCTCGAAGACCAAATTCGGGGCCTTGTGGTGCTCGCGCGCATAGGCGAGCGCCTCCTCGCTGATGTCGACGGCTGTGACATGCGCAGCTTCCTCGGCCAGATCCGCGGCCCCGTAACCGCTGCCGCAGCCAAAATCCAGGACGCGCTTGCCCGCAGCGAGAGAGCTGGCGAAAGCATAGCGTGGACGGTGCTCGTAAGCGGCGATTTCGGACCAGGTGCCCGGGACATAGCGTTCCTGCATGAAAGCCGCGAAATCGCTTCCGCTCGCGATCGCGAGGAGGCCCTCCTGCGACACGACCGAAGCGTTCAGTTCCGATGTCTCATCGTCGAACGGGGCTGCGACATCGGACGAGCGCAGAGGATGCTGCCCCGTGACCTCGACCTTCGGGAAGCGCAGCCGTCGGAACAGGGTCGCGAAGCTTTCCCCGGAGTAGAACGTCAGATGGGACGGGGGATGGCGGTATTTCCAGCCGCCCGGGTCCTTCAACGCCTCGGCGGAGCGGGCATTCGGCGTCGTGACGGCGACCACGGTGTCGTGGCCGATCGCCCCTTTCCCCATCAGCTCATAGAAGAGGCCATAGGGCTCGGACAGATGCTCGATTACATCGAGTAGCAGGATGAGGTCGAAGCGATGCGGAGGGATCTCCTCCAAGGTCTCCGTAAAATAGATTTCGGGGTGCCGGGCGATGGCGATGTCGCGCGCATGCCTCGAAGGCTCGACGCCGAAGCATCCCCAGCCACGCGATCTGGCCAGTGCGAGATGCGTGCCATAGGCACAGCCGATATCGAGTATCGATGGAGAAGCTCGCTCGGAGTCGATACGTTCAATCAGAGCCACCAGCCAAGGCGGCGAGCTGTCGGTCTGCGCATCATAGGACGCATAGCCGCCGTGCTCCCCGCCCTCGAACCAGTCCTCGCGGTCATAAAGGTCCTTGAGCTGCTCCGGTGTCGGCTCAGGATTGACGAAATCGGTTGCACAGGAGGCGCAGCGCCAAACGTCATAGTCGCTCGCCCTGCACAGCCAGCTGGACGCATGCAACCCGCAGACCGGGCAGGTTGGCCCGGTTCGAGCTGCTTCGGGGCTGGGTTGAACGATCGACATGGAGGTTCCCTCTTGACAAAATTCGGTATCGTCCAGCTCCCCAGTCGATTCATTGGACCGAGCTTCGGCACCGGATGCCATCAAACACACCGCTAACCGTGCGGCTCCCAAACAATAGGATGAATTAGTCTTCCCCAGGTCGGGTACGCTGTCCGAATAGAGAAATAGACGTTTAATTCTGTCATAGCATAAAGCAAAGATAAGTCATTGCTATAAGCTGCTATGGCGGCGATGTATTCGCCGGGCCCGAGTACTGTAGATTTAAGAATAACAATTCCTTTGGCTGTCTCGTTCTCTCTGATGGGGGGCCACGAAACTTTCGACTCTTTGTTTGTTTGTCCGATTATCCAATCCCCGTCTCGACGGTATACGCTAAGTCCAAAGATTATTCCGTCAATGTTTTCAGCTGCTTTGAGCGCGAACTCAAAAGCAATGTCATCACCCGGGGAAAATTCTGCCCCCCCCCCGTGGCGTCTCAATCGGAATACCGTGAATTCGCCATGCTCGGTAATCTGCTGAGGAACCGATCGGCCGGTGGGCGTGAGCGGGCGTGACTCCGTCGCTTCCACGCTCGGCGCATCGCCGCCCAGCATGAAGGCATGGAAGTCCTGTGTGATCTGCACCGGATTGCCGATCGCCTTGACTCGGCCGTCGTTCAGCCAGATCGCCCGGTCGCAGATCATCTGCAATGTGCTGAGATCATGGGAGACGAACAGGATACTGACGTTCTTCGCGCGCAACTCGTTGATACGCCGCATGCACTTGTTGCGAAAGGCGACGTCGCCGACGCTCAAGGCCTCGTCGACGATCAAGAGATCGGGATCGACGCAGGTCGCGATAGAGAAAGCCAGGCGGACATACATACCGCTGGAGTAGCTCTTGACCGGCTGGTCGATGAACTCGCCCAACTCGGCGAACGCAAGGATGGCAGGCATGCGATCGCGAGTTTCGGCGTCGTCCAGGCCGAGGATGGCCGCGAGCAAGCGGACATTCTCCCGGCCCGTCAACTCGGGATTGATCCCGGATCCCAGTTCGAGCAACGCCGCCACACGTCCGTTGACCACAACCTCGCCCGCAGTCTCCTGCAGCGTTCCAGTCAAAATCTGCAGCAGCGTCGATTTTCCGGCACCGTTGCGTCCGACGATGCCGACCGTTTCTCCCTTGGCGATCGAAAAGGAGATATCCTCCAGCGCCGTGTAGTCACGGTAATATCGCTTGAAGCCTCCGAACAGGATCTGCTTCAGCCGGTCTCCGGGCCGATCGAAAATCCGGTAGACTTTCGAGAGGCCGCGAACCTCAAGCAGTGGTGGATCGACGGCCGGGTTGTCAAACGACATCGGCGAAGCCACGGCGCGTGCCGGAAAACCAGAGATAGCCGAGCCAGAGCGACATCATTCCTAAGGCCCAAAGACCCGCAACTGTCGCCATGGTCGGCCACTGATGATCGATGACGATGGCCCGCACCTGCTCGATAACGGGCACGAGAGGATTCAGCGCGAATATCCATGCGAACTGAGGCGGCAAGGCGGACGCAGGATAGAATACCGGACTCAAAAACATCATCAGCGACAGAATTGGGCCTACAGCGTAGCGGAGGTCTCGGATGTAGACGCCTGTGGCGGCCAGAAACCAGACCAGGCCGCAAAGCAGCAGGACGAACGGCACCAGCACCAGCGGCAGCCCGACAATCGATACGGAAACCGAACCCGTCAGTACGAGCTTGAACAGCAGCAGGATTGCGAGGGAAATCAAGGCGTTTACGATCGCCACGCAAAGCGCGCTGACACCTAGCAACTCCACCGGGAACACGACCTTCTTCAGGTAGGACGGGTTTTCGAGCAAGAGCATAGGCGCGCGCCCGATGGCTTCCGCGAACAGCCCATAGACGATCAAGCCAGCGAAGAGGACAAGGGAAAAGTCGCCGACATTGCTGCTGTTGCCGCTCCAACGGCTCGGAACCACGGACGTAAAAACGAATGTGAAGACCAGCAGCTGGCTCAGGGGCACCAACACCGACCAGAGAACTCCGAGGAGCGAGCCGCGGTAACGACTCTGCAGCTCCTGCGCAACGAGGCGGCGCAAGAGGTGCTTGTTCTTCCAGACCACGGCAAAGGGCGTCAGCGGCGTTACCCGCAAAGAAACAAGCGCTTTCAGCCTCATTGTCTGTCTTGCAATCAAAATCTCGAACCTGGCTGCGATTAACGCACAAGGATGTCCGTCGCCACTAACCCACTTCGATGCTGACGCAGGTCGGGGACGCGGTTTCGAAGTGGACGGCTCGTTTACGGACTAGGCGCGCGCGCTGTCAATCGGGGCAGCGTCAGCAACCGAAGAAGGGGCGTCTTTGGCTGAATGATGGATCCTGCGTGCGTCTTCGACCAGAGTATCCCAACCAAGTCTGGTCCTATGATTTTATCGAGGATCGCACCCATAACGGCCGGAAGTTCCGCATGTTGAACGTGATCGACGAGCTCACCCGCGAATGCGTGGCGAACCGCCTCGTCGATCAGCCCAAGACAATCACATCCATCGGAATGCGCGAATGGGCTCATATCGGTCGATAATGAGGGCCGTTGGTATAAGATCCATGCCCTGAGCGACGGCAAGGGCAGGCCTCTTGTCCTCGCGCTCACGCCCGGGCAGGCAGCCGACATCAGGATGCTGTCCGTCATGCTCGACGCCGCACCACCAGCCCGCGTACTTCTGGCCGACAAGGCCTATGACAGCGATGCGATCCGTGAAAATCTCATCGGAAGAGGCATGCGTCCAGTCATCCCCAACAAGGACGATCGCAGGTTCTTCCACCCCTTCGACCGCAAGCGCTACAGCGATCGCAATGCCATCGAGCACATGTTCTGCCGCCTCAAGGACTTCAGGCGAATCGCAACCCGCTATGACAAGCTTGCCAGGAATTATCTGGCTTCGCTTTGCCTCGCCGCTCTCGTTGCCTATTGGCTCCGTTGAGTCTCAACCTAGAGCATCGGACCGAAAAGTGGAATTCACTTTTCGGAGGAATCCGCTGCTCCAGCAATATCTTAGAGCATCGTGATCGCGTCCGTTCGGACGCGCGATGGTCTAGATCGAAGCCGGACCACTCAATCGGGGCAGGCCAGTTTCATCTTAACGCCATTCAATTCCGCGTAAGGGCGACGATATCCTGAAAGTCGTGGATTGCCCCTGACAGAATGCGGTCGACTTGGAAACGCTTCGCCCATTCGGAGTGTATGTACTCCTCACCAGTGAAGCTGATCCCGTATTCGTAAGCCTCGGAGGTGAGGTGTCCTTGCTGAAGGAAGAGCTGGCTCGGTTTATCTGAACAGTTTTGGGGCTGTCGCTAAGTGGATTTCGG
>NZ_LSKN01000146.1:0-3140 GCF_001557075.1 Methylobacterium sp. CCH7-A2 | reverse complement strand
CCACAGCCGGCATTCTCTACCGGATGCCCGACCACCCGGCGATCCTGCAGGAATACGTCTGGCAGGACTACGACCTCGCCCCCCGCTTTCCGGAACTCAACCGCTTCCTCGAGTTCTGGCAGGCAAAGCTCGACGGCAAGCTCTTCCGCGTCACGGTGAGCCACAAGGACCTGATCGGCCCCGCCGACCTGCGCGCGGTGGGCAGCGAGTTCCGGCTGCAGTAGCGGGCTCGCGCCACATGCTCACATTGGGGCAATGCCCCAAACCAAACGTTTGTCATCGACCGGAGAACGTCTATTCCGGCGCATAACCCACTGGGCGGTCAAGTCGGCTCAGTCGTCGGCGGCACCGTGGGTGCCATGGTCGGCGGCGTAGGCGGCGCCATCGTGGGTGGTAGTATCGGCGACAACACGCCGAAGTTCCGCGAATATGTCGTCACCCTTCGCCGTCGCATATATGCCGGTTCGGTCGCCGTGGGAGGCACACTCCCCCAGCATCGCGTAACCTACTACGAGGTGCCCACGACCGTATCGTGCAAGTTCTCGATTGAGGCCATTCAACCGTTCGACCGCCTGAGAATAGCGTCAGACATCATTTTGTCGGGGCTGATCAAAATGTCGTTTAGCCCTGGTATTACAGATCGATTGCGATCATCTGGAGGTAATTCTAGCGAATCTGGACAACGTCTCCCGACACTGGTCTGTATTTGGCCAGGTCGTCGGCTGTCACCTGTCTCTTGAGTTCAATCGTCGATCCTGCGACAATGGCATTGTTGCGCTGAAGAATCCTCTCCTCGCTGGATAGCGTCGCTGCAGCAACGACAAAAACCTGAACACCGGGTTGCGTCCGGGACGTCACCTGAAACTGAAACCCCTGCGCTGACATGGCGGCCTCCTGACTAGTCCGTCGAGTGTGGTCCAATCGTCAACAATCGGTGTCGCCGAGAGCCGCCTTGCAGACCTCCTACCGGTGCGTCTCCTAATCCCAAGCCGGGCGCAATCAACCTGCTGATCAGGTAATTCCCTTAGGTAATATTTAACGCCTGCGTCTCACGATTTCAGCGGCCTATCCCGGCTGCGGACCCCCCCCCTCTATGAAGACACTGGCTGCCCGGATCGCCTCCCTCAGCGTGGGCGCGAAAATCGCCGCGATTATGGCCGTTCTGATGCTCCCCATCGGGCACTTTGCTTGGCTGATCGGGCAGTCCGTTCAGAAGGACGTCGCCTTCTCATCGCTTGAGCTGGAGGGGGCCAAGGCGGTCAAGGACGTTTGGGCCGGATTGGCAGAAGCGGCCCGACCGGACAGCAGCCTCACCCCTGCTGCGGTGGAATCAGTGAAGCGGGCCGAGACCGTCTCGGCTAGGTTTTCCGCGACGGCAGCGGTCGAGGCGTTCCGGCAGGCGCTTACCAATCCGAAAGAACGCGAGGCTGCCTTGGATCGCGGTCAGGTTGCTATCCAAAAAATCGCCGACGGCTCAAACCTGACGCTCGATCCCGAGGTCACGACTTACTACCTGATGGATGCTGCGACAGTCCGGCTCCCCGAGGTCGTCATCGCACGGGCGCTGATGGAGCAGAGCTACCAGGCGTTCGTCGGTGTTGGCAGGGAGGTGTCGATGACCGAGTACGAGGCGTTCATTCAAGCCTCGACGCGCTTCGACATAGGGCTTTCAGCTCTGCGCTCGTCAATCAAGTCAGCACAGGATAGTCGGCCGGAGCTTGCCTCCAAATTTGGCGAGCAACTGGCAACCTTCAACGCGGCCGCAGACCGACTGTCGTCGCTGACCACCACCCTTCGGAAGGTGATCGCCAGCAACGTTCCAAATCGGCTGAAGCCCGCTGAATTCGATGTCGCTGAGGCAGCTTTCGCCGCGGGATCGGATGCTCTCTGGCAGGCCGTCGAGAGCAATCTCGTCAGCCTTCTCAATCAGCGCATTGAGGGTCTGAAATCAAAGGCGTTCATTGAGTTTGCATTGGCGCTTCTCGGCGTGCTCGTGGCCATGGGCATCGCGCTGAGCTTCGTCAGGTCGATCCGCATTCCGATTGCGGATCTGATCAGAACGATGCGCCAGTTCCAGAATAACGACTTCTCCGAGCCCGTTCCGCATCTGAATCTCGCCAATGAGATCGGCGAGATCGCGCGCGCCCTCGATCGAGGCAAGCACGAGGCCGAGGCCAGCGCCCTCACAATTGCGGCGATGAACCAGTCGCCGACCATGTTGATGATCACCGACCCGAACGAGAGCATCACCTTCATCAGCGCGTCCCTGGTCGAGATGCTGATGAGAATGGAACCCGTTTTCCGTGCTGTTAAGGGCGACTTCGCGGTCGAGAAGATGGTCGGTCAACATCTCGACTACTACCGAACCAATCCTAACCTCTCCAGAAAGCTGTTGGTCGACAATGGCGATATACGCAAGGTCCGCTACGATATCGGCGACGAGACCATCCTGGTCGACATGGCCTACATCCGCGGCGCAGATGGCTCGACGATCGGCCACACGCTCGTCTGGCGGAACGTGACGGCCGAGCTCCTGGGTCAGGCCGAAATTGCTGCCGTCGTTGGCGCCGCCCAGAACGGCGACTTCTCGGCGAGATTGCCGCTCGACAACAAGGACGGGTTCGTTCGCGAAATCGCCGTCGGCCTCAACAACGTCTCGGCACTGGTAGAGAAGGCGACGACAGAATTTGCAGAGGTCATGGATGCAGTTGCCGGAGCCGACCTGACCCATACGGTCCAGGGCGATTATCGTGGTGTGCTCGGCGCCCTCAAAAGCAGCATCAATGGGACCGTGCAGCGTCTGGCCGAGACGGTCCAGACCATACAGGTAACCTCGGCCGATGTCGGTCTCGCCGCCCGCGAGATCAACATGGGCGCGGATGATCTCTCGAAGCGCACCGAGGAGCAGGCTTCGAGCTTGGAAGAGACCGCGGCGACCACCGAAGAGCTCGCGGCCTCGGTGAAAGCCTCGGCCCAGGCCTCGCGCCAGGCCGCTGCGATCGCCACCGAAGCGATGGAAGCCGCCCAGACCGGCGGCGCCATCGCCGGCCAGGCGGTCGACGCCATGGCGCGCATCGAGAGCGCATCGACCAAGATCTCGGACATCATCCGGGTGATCGACGACATCGCCTTCCAGACCA
>NZ_LSKN01000145.1:0-473 GCF_001557075.1 Methylobacterium sp. CCH7-A2 | reverse complement strand
CGGCGGGAGAGACGTTCTTCTGGGACCCATCCGCACGTCTGGGCGCCTGCGGCGATTGGTGCATCGGGCCGCGGGTGGAAGCGGCGTTCGACAGCGGCGACAGCCTCGCGGGCGCCATCATCGGTCTCAACGCGGCGCGATGAGCGCGGGCGACACCGGGCCCACGATGTTGGCCTGCCCCGATGGAGTGGTTCAGCTTCGATCTAATGCATGGTCGGATTCACAGCCACGTTTGACGGCGGCATGATAGTAGCCGGCGCCGGTAGCTTGTAGCCGAGCGAGGCATGCGGGCGCCTAGTGTTGTAGTGCTGGCGCCAGCTCTTGAGGACGGCCGTCAATTTGGCGAGAGCGTAGAATATCTCGTCGAGAAGCAGAATACCGAGCAGTTTCTCAAGCCGGTCGTTGAAGACGAAGCGGGGATCTCCGGCTACACCGACGAGAACCGGCCTATGGTTGAGGCGTTCCTGCATGCA
>NZ_LSKN01000144.1:0-3766 GCF_001557075.1 Methylobacterium sp. CCH7-A2 | reverse complement strand
GAACAGTGGCCGGTTAATTATTGGATTACCCGGCCGGTCGCGTCGGAATCTGCATGCTGATAGTGCTGAGCAAGCGTAGGTGCCCCAGCCCGCCTTAGACACCATGCCTTCGGCGACCATTGCACCCAGAAGCTTGCTGACGGCATTCGCAGTTTGACCCGAGGCGAGGCTGATCTGAAGGGGGCTCATCGGCTTGGAACTGTCGCGCAGGATGGCCATGATGCGCGCGCGTTCAGGATTCTTGACGACTGCCGGCCTGTGAGAGGGCCGCCAACGCATCGCCAGCTCATCGAACCTCAGCTCCTGCGCGCTTTCCTCGATATCTCGTCCTCGCGCTAGGAGCCGCGCACCCAAACCGCGGTCGTCGAGCACGATGAGGGTGTCGGCGGCGCCCTGGATGCCGATCGAGCCCATCATCCGGTCAAACGGGTCACCCCCCGTCTTGCGCAGGTGATGGACCAGCATGATTCCGATGTCTTTCTCCCGCGCCAACGTCTGCAGCGCGCTCAGATCGGCATAATCCCGGCCGTAGCCGCCTTGGGCACCCGTGGCCGACCGGATCTTGTGAAAGACGTCGATGACGATCAACCGGGCCTCGTCGGTTTGATCGGCCCATCGACGCAGACGCGACAGGCAATCGGCGTCGATCCGCGGGAAGGCCGTCTCAAAGTAGAGGTTGGAGGGCCAATCCACATCGTCGCCGAGCAGGTGACCCAGTCGGCTCCTGATCCGCGCTTGGCTGTCCTCCAGTGCGAGATAAAGCACGGCCCCTTTCGGACAGTGGTTCCTCTGATCGTCGAGGCAGGACACGCCGCGAGAGACAGACGACGCGATATCGAGAGCCAGCCAACTCTTCTTGGCCTTCGGTGCACCCGCCAGGATCGTCAGCCCAGTGGGAATCAATCCCTCGACGATGAACTTGACTGGGGCGAACTGGCGCTCCTTCAGCTCTCTCGCGGTGATCGGCCCTTCCCCTGACGTCGATGCCGAGATCATCATCCATGCTAGCTCCCGTTGACCCGGGAGAACTACCAGACAGCTGTAAAAGCCAAGATCCGCGTTTCCGTAAAATTTGAGGGTATTAGCCGCGCTTGTTGTTCAACCGTTGCTCTCGCCGGCGAGGACTACGCTCCTGCGGAGCCTGACTCCCCAGTGGCTTCACCATGGCGTAATATCGATATCAGTGATTCGGGTGAGTGTTGCGTCATGGGTGTACTGGACTTCTGGGGAACCATCCCGCGGCTGGTGCCGCAGTTTGTGCGACGACAGGGTCAACCCCTGCATTTCGTCGCAGTTCACTTCCGTCCGTCACAACGAGCCGGACTTGGCCCTTATGACGGCATCGGCCCGGGCAACAAGCCGCGCACCGAACTCGAAGCCGAACTCGATCACGTTCAGGCGTGCTTGGTTGCGGATCTCGAATGCATCGTGAAAGCCCTTGGTGCCGTTGAGGCGCGCCGCCAAACCAACCAGAGGCGCAAATCTCGCCCAAAAACGCTTGACGATGCGCTGAAGTCAGCCCCGCCAGGTCCGTCGTCCATCGAGACGCTGTTGCGAAACGGGCGCCGGTACATCCAAGAGCGCGAAACGCGGTGCGAACCTGCGTACAGAGGATATCTGACGCCAGCAAAGGTCGCACGGCTCGCGGCAATCGGCGACGCCGAGACCCTCAATGGACTGATCGACGCCCATGTGAAGGCGTTCACCCTCGTAGCGCGGGCACGGTTGGCCGCTCAGACTACGGCAAAGGGTTTCCGCGCCACGCTGATCGAGGTCTTCAAGGGAAAGCGTCGCAACGACGATACCATCTCCCGCGATATGCTCGACGGCTTGAGCGAGTTGTCCATTATGGAGATGACCTGCCTATCATTGGTCAGCGGCGTAAACGCATCACGGATCTGGCAGTGTTATCATGGGGCTCCATACACGATCGACTATTATCGCCTGTTCGAACTGGCCGTATTTGCTGGTCGCCTGTCTCGCGGAGAGCCAGCCCCCATCACCTGGGATCTCGCCCGTTATTTCCAGCTGCATCTCGAAAACCCCAATATAAACCGTTCATGGCGCGTGCTGCTGTACCCAAATACGGTACAGGTTCACTATGCGCTCGAATGGATTCGCGGCCGCATCGAGGATATCTGCGGCATCGACGAATTGAATTCCATGCTTGAGCGGTGCAGTACGCTGAAGCAGAATACAACACTGCGATTGAATCCTCTTACGGTGTGATCAATTGTTGTTTGATTGCGGAGCAACCTTGACGAAGATCTTCTCGGAACGCGGCGCGTAGGCGAAGCCCGCAGCCTATACACTCAAAGAAGACGGCTGGGGTGCCTGCCAATGGGTCACGCCGTTTCATGGAAGCAGTGGCTCGTACCAACTGCGATCGAATGGACGCCGCGGTGCACCGCAGCGTGCCACTGATCAACTTCGAGCCGCACTTGTGAAGCTGGGCATTCAATATCGACGGCCATATTGCGCGGCTTTGGACGCTGTCTTTGCAGGGTGCAGCATCGTCCCCGGCCGTAAGAGTGTGAAGCTATGCGGTATCCAACACGCTCTTGCGGTAGCGAGCCAGCGTGATGTGCACTGCCCAAAGCGCCCGCCCTGTCCGGTTTTCCGGGAACGCGCCGCGATGACCCCGCAGGCAAACCGGCGCAGCGACTTCGCCAGCCCGCCGAGCGGTGTCGTTCTCTGCTGACTCGGCTGAGTGATCCTAAGGCCGCGGCAGCAGGTCCGAAACGGTCCCAATTAGATTCATATCCCTGCGCCGGCTCGACCGGCACGACGCTCCCGACGTCTCGACGATCGGTTGGACCCCCATCCGAACTGGCGCGACGTTAGGGCGCCTAAGCGAACGCATGATGAGGCGCTCACGTCGCTTCGTCGCACTCGATCAACCTTTGGATCGCTGGCGTCGCGCTTGTCTCGACGGAAAGCGAATTCGACCAGATCTAAACAATCGACCCGTGCGAGGCTCACCCAAGATACGACTTCCGACAAAGGAATTCAGAAATGCTGAATAAAGATGGCAAGCGTTGGCACCAGTCCATACTGGGGTGGGAGCGAGATATGGTTGCTCTTGACTGGTATGGAAGAGCCATCGACAGCGATGACGCGATAAAGCTCTCCAAAGCAATGATGGAGGCCCTCTGGATGTTCCTGCTGCGCGCGCAGGGCCTCAAGGAACGCATGATCCCGAACGACTTCCTGTACTCCTACATGGCCTATGACCTGGGCCTCGACGATGCCCCGGGCTACCGACTGATCATTGACCCGATTATCGTCTCGACCGCCGCCAAAGGTAACAGGCGGAAGAGCTTCGATACGCTGCCGATTGAGGAATTCATGGCTTTGATCGAGCAGCTCGCATGGTCCGACGAAACCGTCCGACGTCATGTTCTGGAAAAGGGTCCCGTCGAGATCCGAGCCGCGTGGCGGACATACGACGATAAGGGCATCTGGCTCGATTTCTGGATGGCAGATCGCGATAGCCGCATCATGCTCGGCGTCTCCGAGCGGACCGCGACGACCCTGCTGCTGATGCTGGCTCACTGCTGCGGCCTCTTTCGAAAGAGTACGCAGGTGGAGAAGGTGAAACTCCTTCTGGAGCGGCCCCATTCCGCGACGCTCATGGCAACATTTCCCCAGCGCCACGGACCGGACAAACCGCAGCTCCTGCTGGATTACTGTGACAGAATGGGTCTCGCCGAGGTCGTGTCCCTGCTGGTGGTGTAGCTTCGCAGAGCCACCGCGTGCCGGCTTT
>NZ_LSKN01000143.1:0-16706 GCF_001557075.1 Methylobacterium sp. CCH7-A2 | reverse complement strand
AGAAGCCTTGAATCAATCCGCGTGTCTCAGGTCAAGCTTTGTCCACGAGGCCTAGCAGCAAACTGAGCATCGATAGCCGTCAGAAGATCGTCCAATACGCGATCACGCGCGGATGGTTTCAGTAGTACGGCGGCACTGGTCGGCCGGCTTATCTGGTCAAATGGAGGCGGCATCTTCTCAATTGCCGTAACGCCGCATCGCGGGAGCCGGCTGCCGTAAGCGTTCTTCCACTATGCCGTTGAAAGCGGCAAAATTTTGCCAGACCTGTCAGGGATTTTCCCGACAAAGCCTGCGCGGTGACCATCTACGATTTGATGTGAATAAACATTTTGCAAGGCTTAGAATCATCTTGTCATGTATTCTATCTCGCTTAATAATCTATTAATGAATGCTCAACGAGTTGGGTGATGCAATGAGCCGGCCCCTTGACTCGCAGGAATTGTCGCCTCCCTTCGCTCTATCCCTTCGATCCAAGAGGGCTGACCACGATACTCCGCAGTTTGCAATAAAGAGAGGTTTCGACTTTACGGCAGGATTGGTCTTGCTGTTTTTGCTCGCGCCGCTGATGCTGCTGATCATTGTGCTGATCAGGGCCGGAGACGGCGGTCCGGCATTCTATCGGCAAACCCGGATCGGCCGAGGCGGCAGGGCCTTCCGCTGCTGGAAGTTCCGCACGATGGCGTGCAATTCGGACGAGGCGCTCCGGCAGATTCTGGCATCCGATCCGACCGCGGCGCGAGAATGGGCCGAGAACCAGAAGTTGACCCATGACCCTCGGGTCACGCCGGTCGGTGTTTTCCTGCGGCGATCCAGCTTGGACGAACTCCCGCAACTCTTCAACATCGTTGTGGGTGACATGAGCTTCGTTGGACCGCGCCCCATCGTGGCAGCCGAACGCGAGCGCTATGGGGAGGCTTTCAGTCACTGCTTTTCGGTTCCGCCGGGATTGACAGGGCTCTGGCAGGTCAGCGGCCGCAGCGACTGCTCCTACGCGACGCGTATTTCGCTCGACAGCCAGTATGTCTCGGAATGGCATCTTCTGCTCGACGCCAAGATCCTGATGCGGACGGTGCCTGCGGTGCTGACGCAAAAGGGCAGCCGTTAGCTGCCGCCCCGATGTCCAGCGCATCGGACAATCGACGCCCAGACCAGATGAGTTCCACGGAGTCACCCGGGCCATGAAAATCGCGATTGTCCATTACTGGCTTGTCGGCATGCGCGGCGGCGAAAAGGTGATCGAGGCGCTCTGCCGGATGTATCCGGAAGCGGATGTCTTCACTCATGTCTACGTGCCCGAGGCCGTCTCGGAAGAGATCCGGCGCAACAAGGTGACGACCAGTTTCATTGGCCGGCTTCCGCGTGCCGCCAAACTCTACCAACGCTATCTGCCGTTGATGCCATTGGCGCTGGAGCAGCTCGATCTGCGTGGCTACGACCTCATCATCTCCAGCGAATCCGGACCGGCCAAGGGCATCATCCCACCACCGGGGGCGATGCATATCTGCTACTGCCACTCGCCGATGCGTTACATCTGGAACATGTTCCACGAATACAGAGAGCGTTCCGGACCGATCACGCGCTTCGTCATGCCGGCGCTAGCCCATTACATTCGCAATTGGGATAGCATCTCCGCGAGCCGCGTCGACCACTTCATTGCCAATTCGGAAACTGTCGCCGCCCGGCTGCACCGATACTACCGTCGGGCGTCGACAGTGATTCATCCGCCGGTCGATGTTGATGCCTTCGAGGTGCTGCCCGCCGAGCTTGTCGAAGATTACTGCCTGATGGTTGGCGAACTCGTTGGCTACAAGCGGCCGGAGCTCGCGGTCGAGGCGTTCAACCGAACCGGTCAGCGGCTTGTGGTGATCGGTGGCGGCGAAATGCTCGCCGAGCTGCGCCGGATTGCCAAGCCGAACGTGACCGTGCTCGGTCCCCAGCCCTTCGACGTGCTGCGCCACCACTATGCGCGTTGCCGCGCTCTCATCTTCCCTGGCGAAGAAGATTTCGGAATCGTGCCGGTCGAGGCCATGGCGAGCGGGCGGCCGGTCATCGCCTTTCGCCGTGGCGGCGCCACCGAAACGGTCCTGGATGGCGTGAGCGGCGTCTTCTTTGACGAGCAATCTGTCGACGCGCTCATCGCCGCCGAGGAGCGGGCGCGCGGGATCGCCTGGGCCCCCCATGAAATCGCGGCCTATGCCCGAAAATTTTCGACAGCCGTGTTCGAGAAGCAGATGGCGCTTCACGTCAGCCAGTTGCTCAAGCCTCTCGCCGGCACGATCTCGATGGTCACACCGGGAGCGCGGCCACGGCCGGCACTGGTCCAGAGCCTCGGGTGATCACAGGCGATCGATAGCGAGATCGGGGAAGCCTTGATGCAGACGATCTACCAGAGCGAAGCCTATGCCGACCTGAATCCGACCTGGCACGAGGAGGACTCCCCGTGGAAAGCCCGTCAGATCGAGGCGATCCTGCGCAAGAACGCGATTTCGTTCGACAAGGCCTGCGAAGTGGGCTGCGGAACCGGAGAGATTTTGTTCAATCTGGCGAAGGCATATCCGGCGATCCGTTTTCACGGCTACGAGATCTCGCCGCACGCCTATCAGCGCGCCAAGTACAAGGAGACCGACAAGGTCGAATTTTTCTTCGGTGACTTTGCCGCGGTGGGCGCAGCGGATTACGACCTGCTCGTGATTGCTGACGTCATCGAGCATGTCGAGGACTACATCGCCTTCATCAAATCGCTGCGCGGCAAGGGCCGCTACAAGGTCTTCCACATCCCGCTTGACCTCTCGGTACAATCGCTGTTGCGCGGCTGGCCGATCGCCAATCTGCGCAAGAATGTTGGCCACCTGCACTACTTCTTCAAGGAAACCGCTCTCGCGACGCTGGCGGATTGCGGTTACAGGGTCATCGACCACGCCTATACGGCGAGCCGGCTGGAACTGCCCAATCAGGCGCTTAGCAGCCGACTGATGCGCTTGCCACGCCGTCTGTGCTTTTCGCTCGCGCCGGATCTGAGCGTCCGGGTGCTGGGCGGCTACTCGCTGCTCGTGTTGGCCGAATGAGTGTCGCGGCCGATCGCAGATGTCGGCGAGCCGTGCTGCCCCAACGAAGGTGGGGGGGATGCGCGCCATGAGCATCGAGCCGATCGGCGCGCTAACCGTCCTCGCCGGGCTGATCTGTCTCTGGCTTGGTACGGGAGCGCTCGTTCACGGGCTGGCCATCACGGCGGTTCTGGGTGCCGCCGCAGCTTTGTTTATCGGAGGCGCGAACGTGCTGCCCGGCCATCTGATGGTCGCCTTCCTGGCTTTCGGGGTGCTGAGCCGCCGCCGCGAGTCCGTCGCCGTGATCAAGGCCTTGCATCCCAATGAGCCGGGCTTCTGGTTTGCCTGTCTGGTCGCCTATGGCGTCGCGAGCGCCATCCTGATGCCGCGTGTTCTGGCGGGCGTCACCCCGATTATCCCCCTCGGCACATCCGTCTTCGAAGATACCGGGTCGACCGTGCCACTGACGCCGGTTTCCAGCAATCTGACCCAGAGCGTCCATCTTTGTGCGACCCTGCTGTGCCTGTTGACGTTGACCGCAGTCGCCTCGACGCGTCAGGGCTTCACGGTCGTCCTCAGTGCGATCCTTGCATATTGCGTCGCCAACCTGGCTTTCGCCCTGATCGACGTGGCGACCTATCTCACGGGCACGCAGGAGTTACTGAGCTTCATCCGCAATGCCCGCTACACGCTGCACACCGACTCTGAGGTGGCGGGCATGAAGCGGATCGTCGGCTCCTATACGGAGACCTCGGTCTTCGCCCGTTCGACACTTGGCGTGTTCGGCTTCACCGGCACCTTGTGGCTCTACGGCGTCCAGCGGGCGTTGACCGGTTCGCTCGCGGCATTTTCGTTCGTCCTGATCGTGCTGTCGACCTCGTCGACCGGGCTCGTCGGCGCGCCAATCATGCTGCTCCTGCTCTACGCCACCGCCTTGGTCAGCCTCGTTCAGGGTCGGGCTGGGGGCCATGCGGGGCTGTTTGCGTTTTATGCGCCGGTCATCGGTCTGGCGGTCGTCCTGCTGCTCCTGCTCAATCCCGAGGCCACGGCGGAAGTCCGCAGCTATGTCGATCTCGTGGTGCTGAACAAGGCGGAATCCGATTCCGGTGTCGAGCGCAGTTCCTGGAATGTCGTGTCCTTCCAGAATTTCCTCGATAGCTGGGGGCTGGGTGTTGGGCTCGGCACCACCCGCGCCTCGAGCTTTGCCGTCGCGCTGCTTGCGTCGGTGGGCATTCCGGGTGCGCTGTTTTTCGCCATCTTCGCGCTGGAGTGCTTCCTGCGCCCGCGGGGCTCCATCGGCAGCCTCGAAGCCGATGCGGCCGTCGCCGCACGAAACGGTTATGCCGGGCTGCTGCTCGGCGACCTGCTCGTCAGTCCCGTCATTGACCAGGGCCTGCTGTTTTGCATGTTTGCCGCGTTGTCCATCGCGGCCAGGCCGCGCCGCGGTGAAGTCCGTGCCGTCCCCCCTATCCCCGCCGGAGCGAGGCTATGAGCAGCGCGCCCTTTTTTGCGGTGAACGGGCGCTTCCTGTCCCAGGATATCACGGGCGTACAGCGCTATGCGCGCAACGTCGTCGCCGCGCTCGATGCCACACTATCCGAGGCGGGACGTCGCGCGATGCTGATTGCGCCGCAGCGCGCAGATGTCTTGACGCTGCAAGCGATCGATCACGTTTCAGCCGGGCGGTTGATGGGACATGGCTGGGAGCAGATCGAGTTGCCCCGGCTCAGTCCCGGCCCATTGCTGAATCTCTGCAACACCGCGCCGGCGCTGAAGCGCGAGCAGATCGTCTGCATCCACGACGCCAACGCCTTCACAAACCCGGAGAGCTACAGCCGAAGCTTTCGAACCGCCTACCGGACGTTGCAGCCGCTCCTGGCTCGGCGCAGCGCCCGCATCTCGACGGTCTCCCAGGCCTCCGCTCGGCAACTCGCACGCCATTTGCCGATCCGCGCCGGCAACATTGCAGTCCTGCCCAACGGCCACGAGCACGCGCTCGCTTGGAACCCGGCCAAGGCGAAGCTGGCTCCAGCGCTGTTGGCGGATCGCGCCAACAGCGAGCGGCCCTTTGTCCTCGCCTTGGGGTCGCGTGCGCGTCACAAGAATCTCGCGCTCGTCGTCACGATCGCCCCCCGGCTGGCCGAACTCGGCGTCGACGTCATCGTCGCCGGCGGTGGGGCGGATATCTTCGCCGATGAGGACCTCGCGCGTGCCGGCAATGTCTGCATGGCCGGACGAGTCGGCGACGACGACCTGGCCTATCTGCTCGATCGGGCGCTCTGCCTGGTGTTTCCCTCCTGGACGGAGGGATTCGGTCTGCCGATCCTCGAGGCGATGGCGCGTGGGTGCCCGGTCGTCTCATCCGATCGCGCCAGCATGCCGGAAGTGTGTGGCGGGGCGGCGTTGCTCGCCTCGCCGTCTGATCCGGCTGCCTGGACGACCCACATCGCGGCGCTGGCCGGGTCGGCCGCCTTGCGCGACGATCTGATCGGGAGGGGCAAGACGCGCCTGCCCTTGTTCTCATGGCGCAGGACAGCAGAAGGCTATCTCGATCTGGCGATCTCGCCACAGTCACGCCGCTCCGCAGCGCAGGTCACGGCAATCCCGGCACCCGCCCCCCGCATCGCCGCCGTCATTGCCACTCGCGGTCGACCGGAGGTGGTGACGGAGACGGTGCTGCATCTCCTCGCACATCAGCGACTGAGACCCGACAGCGTTATCGTCTCATGCGTTCACGCAGCTGATGCCGGCGGACTGCAGGGGCGCAACGACGTCCTCGTCCTGACCGGACCCGCCGGGCTCGCGGCCCAGCGGAACACGGCGCTCGCGCACTTGCCGCCGGGGACCGAAATCGTCGCCTTCTTCGACGACGACTTCATCGCCCACAAGGATTGGCTCGCTGCCGCGGCGCGTTGCTTCCGCGACGATGCCGGCATCGATGCGTTCACGGGCCGGGTTCTCGCCGATGGTGTCACCGGCCCCGGCATCCCGCTTGCCGAGGCCATGACAATGGTCGTGGCGCCGTCCGAAGACGATTGGTCGTGGATTGAGCCCTACAGCCCGTACGGGTGCAACATGGCCTTCCGCGTTTCAAGTATCGCCGGCCTGCGCTTCGATGAGCGGCTCGTGCTTTACGGCTGGCTGGAGGATCGCGACTTCGGAGGCGCGCTGGCCCGAAGAGGCGGACGACTGGTCAAATCCGCCGAGGCGATCGGCGTCCATATGGGCGTCAAGGGCGGGCGCATGGCCGGCGAACGCTTTGGCTACTCGCAGATCGTCAACCCGCTCTACATGCTTCGCAAAGGTACGATGACGATCGGCCAGGTCGGAGATCATCTCTTCCGAAACATCTCGAGCAACCTCTTCCGCTCACTGCGGCCGGAGCCGTTCATCGATCGCCGGGGGCGCCTGCGGGGCAACATTCTCGGTGTCGCAGACATCTTGCGCGGCCGCCTGCAGCCGGAACGCGCCGCCGATCTACAGCCCAGGGAGAGATTTAAATGATGCTGGGTAAACCCGGCGTGACGGGCGCACCTTTCCGGGTCATGCCCCTGGCCGATCAGAGAGCGCAGCTGGCCGGCGATGGGCCGATCGCGCTGTTGCGCATGATCGGCGCCGCCGCAGCGGACCACAAGATCACGATCGCCGTCTGGCTGGCGCTCTGTCTCGCCGCCGGCTTCGCCTATGTCCGCATGACACCGCCAACCTACACCGCCGCGGCCACCCTGCTGCTCGAGCCGCGCCGGCAGGTCCTGAGCGCGACGCGAGAGGTGGCCGCTCCTCCGTCGCTGGACCTGAACCACGCCGACAGCGAGTTGCAGGTCATCCGATCGGAGCGGCTGCTGCGCAGCGTCTTCGATGCACTCGCCCTGAGCGGGCATCCCGAATTCGGTCTCGCCGAACCCGGCCCGCTGCGGGCACTCTCCGCCCGTATTTCCGCTATGCTCGCAGGCGCCCTGCCTGCGGCCTTGCCGTTGCAGCGCCCGACGGGCTCGCCCACGCAGATCGATCCGCGGCGCAGTGCTTTCGACAACTTCGTTCGTCGCTTCTCGGCACGGCGCGTAGGCCAGTCTTACGTCCTCGAGATTTCCTACGCATCGGCCGATCCCGAACTGCCAGCCCGCGTCGCTAACGCCGCCGCGTCGGCCTATCTCCTGCAGTCGGTCGCCTTCAAGGCCGACTCCGCCCGCAGCGGCGCCGAGTTTCTGCAGGGCAGGCTTGATGCGCTCGCCAGCCAGGTCGAGGCAGCCGGTATAGCCGTCGGCAGCGGCGCGCTGCCGGCTCGGCCTATTCCGGACGCCGACGCGCGGATCATCGGCGCGGCTCAGACACCGCTGGGCCCATCGGCTCCACGCGCCAGTCTGATCATGGCGTTCGCCGGCGTCTTCGGCCTCCTCGGTGGCTTGTTCGTTGCTGCGATCGCGTCGGCCTTCAACCGCCGCGTCCGCGGTCCGCAGGACCTCCAGCGCGAAACGGGCCTGTCCTGCATCGCGGTCGTCCCGGAGGTCCGCGGCCGGCGCAGGCTGCTGCCGGCCGCCAGCCCCGGAGAAGCGATGCTGATGACGCGCGATCGCGCCGGCTCATTCGCGACGGCGATACGCGATCTGGCGACGGCGATCGAGATCGGCTGGGGCGCGAGCCGCTCGGAGGGCCGCCCCGTCGTCGCGATCGGCTCGTGGCAGGGCGGCGCAGGTGCCACGCTGCTGACGATGAATCTCGCACAGTTGCTGACTCACCGTGGGCGGAGGGTCAGCGTTTTCAGCGCCAATGCTTCTCCCGCCCCCGGCAACAATGGCGATTATTCTTTGACATCATTGGCCGATGTGATCGCCTCGAACACGAAATCGGTGCAAGCCGCCTTCACAACGGTCAACGGCGTGCATCTGCTGCCGCTCCATTCGACCAGCACTCAGCTGAACCGCATCGTCGACTTTTGTGATCCGCGTGCAGCGCTGGTCTTCGCCCAGGCAAAACAGCGCGGCGACGTCCTGATCGACCTTCCGTCAATCGGATCATCTTCCGAGGCGATGGCGCTCGCGACCCATGCCGACATCGTCATCCTCGTCGCCGCCGAAGGCGTCACACGGTTCGATGAGTTGAACGATGCGCTCGTCCGCCTGCAGCGTGCGGGCAGCAGGGTTATGGGCGCCGTCATCAACCGCAGCAGGTCGTGATGCTCAACAAGGTCCTTAAGAAGACTGCCGCGCGAGCCCTCGCGCATGCGACCGACCGCCCCGCACTGCGCAGGCTCCTGTTCAATGCCTTGCGGTTGCGCCGGTCGGAGATCATGGCGCCGCGACAACAGGATGCCATCCGTTTCCTTGGCTATGTCTTTGACCGGCTCGACAAATCCCGCTCCCAAATCCTCCAGGACCTCTGGGTCTGCTACGAACTCGGCGACCAACGCGACGGCTTCTTCGTCGAGTTCGGCGCTACGAATGGCCTGACCAACAGCAATAGCTGGCTTCTCGAAAAGCAGTTCGGCTGGAACGGCATTCTCGCCGAACCCAACCCACTCTGGCATGATGACCTCTACAGCAATCGCGGCTGCATCATCGACAAGCGCTGCGTCTTCAGCAGTTCCGGCGAAAGTCTGTCCTTCGTCGCCACCGAGGATCCCGAACTTGCCGGCATCGCCGTCACGGCCGAGCACGATCACTTCGCCGCCATCCGCCGGGCGGCTCCGTCCTTCGAGGTCGCGACGATCTCGCTCAACGATCTGCTCGAGGAGCACCGAGCCCCGGCCGTGATCGACTACATGTCGATTGACACCGAAGGCAGCGAACTCGCCATCCTCCAGGCCTTCGACTTCGAGCGCTGGCGTGTCCGGCTGCTGTCGGTGGAGCATAGCCACAGCCCGCAGGAGGCGAAGATCGACGCGCTGCTCGCCGCCAAAGGCTTTCGTCGGAAGTTCCCGGAGTATTCGCAGTGGGACGGATGGTACGTCCGCGGCGAAGGGGCGCATCAGGCAGCGCGGTCACTCAGCGTCGCCACCAGCGATCGGTGATTTCCAGCCGGCCGGCGCCGACTGTCAGCCAGACGCCGCAGGCGAGCAGACTGGCGGCGTAGAGCAGTGCGCCGCTCCCGGCGACGATCACGAATTCAGCCAGCGCAGGCAGGCTCAGTGAGGCCAGGCTTGAACGCAGCGCGAGGACCCCGCCCGCCATGACCGCGCCCGCAGCAGCGATCTTCCAGAGGTTGGTGAGCTGACTGGCCAGATCGGCGGAGATGAGCACGCCGACCTCGCGGAGATAGAGGCCCGCCATGATCGCAGCTGCGACCAGGCGCCCAGCGGCGACGCCCACGGCGCCGAAATGCAAAAATCCGATCACGACGGCGGCGGAACGAATGGCGAGATCGAAGAGATTCAAACGGAAGATCAGCTCGGGTCGGCTGAGCGCGAGACTCAGGGAATACAGGGCCTGAAAATAGGGTGTCATCATCACCGACAACGACAGCAGGCAGAGGAAGGTCTCGGCTCCTCGCCATTTCGGACCCAGCAGAACCTCGACGATCAGATCCGCTGTCAGCGCGATACCCAGGCTGCAGGGCACCGAGACGAGCATGCTGAAGCGCGCGGCTTTGAGGAAGGCGCGTCGCAGACGCTGGTCCTCGGCCTTGATCCTGGCAAAGGCGGCCATGATCGGTTGCAGCGCCGGACCGATCAGGCTCTGCGTCGGCATTACCGACAAATCGGCTGCAACCGCATAGCGTCCGAGAATCTCCTTTCCGCCCCAGAGGCCGAGAAGGATGCGGTCGAACTGCCAGGTCGCCGCAGCGACGAGTTGGGCGCCGGTGAACCAGCCGAGGAAGCCAGCGAAATCCGTCAGCCGCGACAGTGACAATGCCGGACGATATGGCGCCAGCCGGTAGGAAAGCGCGGCGCCGAAGACGGGAGCAGCGACAAAGTTGACGACGAGCGCCCAGTATCCGCCGCCGAGCAGGAGGGTCGCGAGAGCAAGGCAAAAGGCGGCGAGTTTGCCTCCGGTCTCGAGCAGGAAACTGCGGAGGAAGCCCAGGTCGCGGACGAACAGGATTAGGCCTGGACTGGCGAGTCCGCGTGCGATCGGCGCAAGTGCCAGGACCAAGATCACGGGGACGACCCGCGGATCGCCGTTGATGGCCGAGAACGGCCAGGCGACGGCCAACAGCAGCAGCGCGATCGCGACGCCGCGCAGCGCGCCCAAGGTGAAGCCGGTATTGAGATGCGTCCTGTCGACATGCGGCAGGCGGACCAAAGCCTGCGTCACGGGGATTTCTAGAACCATGTCGACGATGACGACGCAGGACATAGCGAGCGCTGTCAGCCCGAAATCCGCAGGTGTCAGGATGCGCGCCATGATCAGCAGCGTGAAGAAGTCGATGAACCGACCAAGGAAGCGCGAGGCGACCAGCCAGCCCGCGCCCTGGAACACCTTCATCGCCAGCATGGCGTTTTCGCAAGAATGCCCGCCGCCCGGTAGAGCGAAACTGGCCAGAAATCGGCATCGCCCGAAATGGCCATTCTCGAATGCGCCTCCCTCATGTGACGATCATCAGCGATGGAGACCGATCGAAAATCCGCGCAGCGCATGAAAGGCCTCTATCGCTGTGAGCAGCGGCCAGCGCAAATGGGGAAAGGCACGGACGATGGCCCCTTCACGCCAGAGCTGCGTGCGGATCGAGGTCAGGCGAGACAAAGGGCCGTCCGGCAGTTTGCCACCATCCCCGACGGCACCGGCCCGGCCGAAATCGACGGAACGCTCGCCGATCGCCAGCGCCGCGAGATCCGCCTCGGCCGGCCGAGTAACGGCCTGCCGAAGCCGCAGCCAGGCGCGGGCCGCGTCTTGCATGATCACCCTCCCGTCGCCGACGCCCTCGATGTAAGCCAAAGCTCCGGCCAGAAGCGCGTTCCCCGCGAGCAGATCGACCTTACCGAAGGCGATCTCGCCGGCATTGCAAGCGACGTCGCCGCTCAAATCCTGTTCGAAGACGCGGACCGAAGGGATGGCCGGCTCGAATAGGCTCTCGATCAATTGCCAATAGCGCAGCACCGTCGATCGTACGGCGAAGGCGCTATAGCGGTTTCGCTCGACGGCCAGCCCGACGACACGCGGGAAATGATCCTCGCTGAAGCCCTTGTAGTTGCAGCGCGCGAATTGGACCGTCTCGCAGCTGAATTCCGGGAAACCCGCCGCGAGCAGGCGCTGGGTGCTGCCGTAAAGGCCGGTGTCGCACAAGATGATGCGGCTTGCGCCACCGCTCGCCGCAACGAGATGGCGCCGGAACAGGCCGTTCTGGCGATCGATGGCGGCGGCGACCGCGTCGCCGGCCGGACTGTCGAGCAGAGCAAAGAAGCGCGCCGGCGCGAACGGCTCGTTCCAGGCTGGAGGCAGTTCATGGCTTTCGCCGCTGAGCGCGCGAGCGACATCCGCGAAGCTGTCGTCGCGAAATTCGCGACCGAGTTCATCGAGCGCCGCCGCGCTGCGGGTCATCACGGCCGCTCTGGCTGCGACCAACCGCGAAATCATGAGATTATCGCGCTTTACGGAGAAAGGTAGCTTCAGGGACGTGACCACCTGCTCGAACGCCAAGCGGATGCCGAGCCCACCGCGCGCGCAGAACAGAAGTGCCACATCGTTCCGCTTCGCGGCCTCGTCGACATAAAGCCATATCGCCAGGCAGAATTCGGCCACGATCGGCCCCAGGACCTCGCGCCCGAACGCGTAGGGCTTCTCCACGGCCGCCAGCGAGCCACCGGTCAGCGCTCGCCGCTTGCGGACCAGGCGCCCAAGTTCGCTCACGCCGCCATGGAGCCGAGATAGCCGGCGCCTTGCTTGCCGGCGCGGGACATGGAGGGTCCGCAGTCCGAGCGCCGCTGGCACGCGATGATCGGCCAGGAGGTCATCGCCGATATGCAGCGCATTCGTGGCCCTCATTCCTTCGGCGGCGAGAACCGCGTGGAAGAGCCCGCCACGTCGCTTGGTCAGGCCGAGCTCGGCGCTCGAATAAATCCGGTCGAGCAGCGGCTCCCCATGGACATGTAACACCAGCGTCTCCAGCGCCGAGGTCGGCAGCCCGATATCGCTGATCGCGATGACGCGTCGACCTTCGCTCCGGCAGTGACGCAGCAGCGCCGCCAGCGGTCGGTTCGGCCGCAGAGCTTCCTTCTCGACCGCGATCTCGATTGCGAGCCTCGTCCCGCAAAGGTCGGCCGGGAGTCCCAGCATGGCGATCTGGCGCCGGATCACGTCGGTCAGCGCGACCTCCCCGTCCTGCGCCGCCATGTTGAGCGCCCGATAGGCCAGTCGCTGCGCCTCGAGACGCGCTTCGACCAGCCAAATCTCCGAAACAGTCAGGCCTTGCTCGGCAAGCTTTCGAGCAAAGCTGCGCTCCCCCGCGACGATCCGCGCGCGCTCTGACCGCAGGGTGCGCAGCAGCAAGGTATCGAACAGGTCTGTCGACACCAGTTCGACACCGTGGAGCAGCTCCGCCTCGTTCGGATGGAAGCAGCGCGGCATGATGCGCTCCGTGCCCAGCCTCGATGATCGGGGCCGACGCGACGACGTCGGCGATCGCATGGCAGAACTTGCCTGACCCTGCTGAAGCAGGGAGCGTGCCAGTCTAAAGTGGCGAATCCAGCCACCCACGAAGCCGATCGCTCAACAAAAGCGCATTCGCCCTGCGATTGAGCAGGATGGCAGCGCCTCTGGCGACGCGTTTTGCTTTTGGCTGATCTTGCGGGAGATTAACCTGACGTCTTGCCGAGGGGTGAGGTCTGGCGATGGAAGATACGGTCCACCGGATCGACGATGCCGACCGCAGTGCGCCCGAAAGCTATGACGCGATTGTCCTCGGCGCCGGTGTGTCCGGTCTGGTCTCAGCATCCGTGCTTGCTCGGCAAGGCTGTCGCCGGATCCTCGTCGTTGACGAATACGCGCATATCGGCGGCAACCATATTGATTGGTCGTTGGGCGGCTACACCTTCGACATTGGCAGCCTGATCTTTCAGGACGACTCGCCGCTGCTGCAGCATTTCCCCGAACTGTTGCCCCGTTATGTGCAGATCAGGCCGCGCTGGGCTCGACTCAACCCGCAGCGGCTGATAACCGCCTATCCGATCTCGGTCAGGGACGACATTCTGGCAGCCGGACCGGTCGAGGTGGCTCGAATACTGGCGTCTGCGCTCTATGCGCGCGTTTTCCAGCGTCGCATGCGCAATGCTCGCGAGTTTGCGCGCCACTGGATCGGGGCGCGTCTGCTGCACCGCTCAGGCCTCGACGCCTACATGACGCGTTTTTACGGCATCGCGTCCGATCAGATCGGCATCGAGCTGGCGCGCAAGCGCATGCAGTGGATCAGCGAACACGCCTCGCTGCGCGCCTTGCTCGGCCGTTTGGCCCGGAAGAAGCCGCCGGCCCCGACCAACTGCCAGCTGGCGCGCCCTCGCGAAGGCTTCGCCTCGCTCTACGCCGGCGCCGCGGAGGTGCTGTCGGCCCGCGGCGTTGATTTCCTGACCGGCACACGGCTCGTCCGGATCGAAAAACGCGAAAGCGGCTTTGTGCTGTTCCGCGAAGAAGGGGCGGTGGTCGCCGATCGCATCGTTTCCACGATCCCGATTCCGCGCCTGCAAGCTCTCTGCAACCTGCCGGTTTCACAGGAACTCGAAACGATCACGCTGCTGGCGCTCTATTTCAGCTTCGACGGCGCCCGCGGCTTCGAAGAGGAGATCATCTACAATTTCTCGTATGACGGCGCTTGGAAGCGACTGACCATGTATTCCGACTTCTACGGTCGCGCGCTGGGACGCGAGTACTTCGGTGTCGAGGTGATCGCGAATCACATCGGGCATTCCGTCGACCGCGCCGAGGCGGATTTCCGCGCCCATGTTGCCGCGAACGGACTGTTCTCCGGTGACCTCAGGCTCGAAGGCAGCCAGTCGCTTGAGAATGCCTACCCCATTTACCGCAACGGCGCCGATGAGAGTGCGGCGGAGGCCGTCAGGGCATTGCGGGCTTTCGGGATCGAATCGCTCGGCCGCCAAGGTGGCTTCAACTACCAGCCGACAGCGCGCGTTTCGACAATCGAAGCGGAGGCGGCTCTCGGTCGCTGCGCTGCCCCGGCACGGTAAATGCAGGTCTGGGGAGCCCGCAACGCCGAGTCAGGCCCGGACAATCGGAGGCGCGAGCATCGGGATGGGTCCATGCGTATCCTCCACCTTCTGAACCATACGACCAAGTCCAACGGCCATGTGCACGCAGCGGTCGATCTCGCCTGCGAGCAGAGCAGGCTCGGTCATGCGGTCGCGATCGCCAGCGGTGGCGGCGACTTCGATGCCCTGCTCGCCAGCAACGGCGTTGAGACATTTCGGATCGACCATCATCGGAAGCCAGCCACACTGCTAAAGTCGGGCTGGGCGTTGCGCCGACTTCTACGAGGTTGGCGTGCCGACCTCGTGCATGCCCACATGATGACAAGCGCCGTGTTGGCCTGGCCGGTCTGCAAGCTCGCGGCAGTCCCGTTGGTCACGACGGTCCACAATGCCTTCGAAAAGAGTGCCATTCTCATGCGAGTGGGGACCCGCGTCATCGCGGTCAGCGCCGCGGTCGGCGCGTCCATGCAGCAACGGGGCATTCCGTCTGCAAAGCTGCGCGTGGTCCTGAACGGCACCATAGGCTCGGCGCGTCTCGCCGAACGGGAAACCCAGCCGGCCGCACTCGGCTCGCCGAGCATCCTCTTCGTCGGCGGCTTGCATCCGCGCAAGGGATTGCCCGATCTCTTCGCCGCGTTCGAACAGGTCCATCGGCGTCATCCGCACGCACACCTCTATATCGTCGGTGAAGGCCCCTATTCGGAAACCTATCGCGATATAGTCGCCGGGCTGTTCTGCCGAGACGCCGTCCATTTCGAGGGCAGCCAATGGGATCCGTTCCCCTGGATGCTGGGGGCCGACATCTTCGTTCTTCCGTCCCATGCCGACCCGGCGCCGCTCGTTCTTTCGGAAGCGCGGGAGGCGGGTTGCGCTGTCGTCGCGACGAGCGTCGACGGCATCCCTGAATTACTGGAAAAGGGGGAAGCCGGCGTATTGGTGCCGGCGCGCGATCCAGATGCCCTCGCGGTGGCGCTCTGCCAATTGATCGACGAACCGGGCGCGATCCGTGACTGGCGCGCACGCAGTCAGCGCCGGATCGATCACCTCAGGATAAGCCGCGTCGCACGGGAGACGTTCGGCGTCTACGAGGATGCAATCCGGCAGTCGGGGCGCCTAGCTGGCCCCGGAGTGTCACATTCAAACCGGACCGCCTGAGGAGCCCTCCAGCAACGGAGACAGCGATGTCATTCTTGCCATCCCGCCGGATGGTTCTCGGCGCGGCTGCCGCCTTCGCAACGGGGAACGCAGCGCAGATGATGCCGGCCCATGCGCAGCAGGACGCTCCCGACCCGACACTGGGTCGCACGCTGCTCTTCGACGAGAACTTTGCCGTCCTCGATCCCGCGATCTGGCACGCAGGCCCCAAGGCGACGACACGCGAGCCGGGCTTCTACGGTCGCTCGGCCTTCAGCCGCCGCGGCGGCGAGGAGGGTTTCGACCCCTACGCCATCGTCGCCGATCCGCTGGCCTCCGGCGGCCATGCGCTCGAGATTTCGGCCCGCTATCTCGGACGGCAGATGAACGTGCCAGCCTATTACGGCAATGGCCTCTCCGAGTATCAGTGGATTTCCGGCAATCTCCAGACCGCACGTCGGGACGGCACGATCCTCAGAGGCTGGCGCAGCGGCTATTTCGAGGCGCGGATGTGGTTTCCCGCGCATCCGCTGAGCTTTCCGGCCTTCTGGCTTCTTAACGGACGCAGCATCCTTTCCCCAAACACCAGCGTCGAATTCGACATCGTCGAGCACAAGGGTTGGGAGCGCCGCCTCTACGGGGCCTACCTGCACGAATGGGGACAGCCTGGCGAGCACCACGAGGGGATCGGGGTGGCCACCGAGGTCGATCTCACCAGCGGCTATTTCCGCTATGGCGGGTTGATCGAGGACGACCGCTGTATGCTCTATTTCGAGCGCCGGCCGATCCGCGATCCGAAAACCGGGCGCGCCGTGCAATGGCAGATCCGGCGTGCCGCAGAGCTCGATGCGCAGAACGATGTCTTCTGGCTTTTGATCACACTGGCTTTACGATCAGACGTCCCCTTTCCTCAGCCGCTCAAGCCAGAGGACCGACAGACACAGCTCAGGATCGACTACGTCCGTGTCTATGGCGTGTGAGCGGACCGTGACAACAGCCCCTTTCTCCGAGGACCAGCCATGCTCGACAACGACCGTCCCCGGATTGTCGAAGGCTCCAACTATCAAGGATCCGCGTTGGTCGAGTTTGCGGGCGGCCTTGTAGCCCAACGCGACAATTCCGGGCCCCAAGCTGGACTGACAGCACCAATATGGCGAACCCGCCTCAATCCGTATGTCTGCTTATAGGCAGAGCACCGACGTCGGATTGTGTGAAGGGTTTCGGATGCCGGCCCGTGCGAGCGGGTTCGGAATGGGCTGAGGGCCGGCGTCCGAAAAGCCTCCAGGGGAGGAAGCGGCGGCCCGGGCCGTGGGCTATTGGGATTTCGCTGGGCCGCCTGGTCGGCGGGATCGTGCGAGGCGCGGGTCGGCGGCGCGATGTTCCGACCGGGATGCCCG
>NZ_LSKN01000142.1:0-228 GCF_001557075.1 Methylobacterium sp. CCH7-A2 | reverse complement strand
AGATGCCGGGGATCGCTCGCGATGGTGGCGAGCGTCTCGGCCGCGGCCCTGAACAGCAGGCCATAGACCTCGGCCTTGTTCTGGTAGGCGATCGCCGTGATCGGCGCCGGCAGGGTGAAGACGAGATGGTAGTAAGGCACGGGCAGGAGATCGGCCTGGCGGTCCGCGAGCCAGTCCTTCGCCGCTGCGCCCTGGCAGCGCGGGCAGTGCCGGTTGCGGCAGGAGTTG
>NZ_LSKN01000141.1:0-443 GCF_001557075.1 Methylobacterium sp. CCH7-A2 | reverse complement strand
CATCCATTGAGCCAGGATGCGGCGCGGGCAGATTGAGCCACTGCCCGCACGCCCCCCGGCGCTCCGCCTGTCGGCGATTTTGGGCTCCGGGCCGCGCTTATCGGGTCGACGGCCAGCCTCCGCCGCGAGCCCTTTCGACGCCAGTTTCCCTCATCGGGTTGTCGCGTCTAGTCGGGCATGGGACGAAGGCATGATGCCCAAGACCGTTCCAGCGAGCTCCTCGCACAGGGATCGTATTGTCCCATGCAGACAAGCTTGCGCAGTCTGCATCACTTTGAGTGGAAGACGCCGCCGCAGGCGGCGGCTTTCGGCAGTGCCCCGAAGCCTCCCGGGGAGTGGATCGTGACTCCACCCGCAGGCGCCGCCCCCATCCCCACCAACGGCACACCTCCGGATGGCTGCCCCTCGGGGATGAGGTGGGGGGAGGATAAGGGAGGTTGGTG
>NZ_LSKN01000140.1:0-908 GCF_001557075.1 Methylobacterium sp. CCH7-A2 | reverse complement strand
GTTCATGCTTCGTCCAGCTTAGCGCGGTTTAGCGTACAAACCTTGAGGTGCCCCCTAGTAGCGAAGTTTTCCGGCGATGATAGGCCGCTGGTTGGCGATGAACAGCATCTGGGCTGTTGGGTGCATGTTGCGAACCTCGTCGAGTGTCATGAGCGGGCGGGCGACGTGCTGCTCGCCATAGGAGATTCCCGTCTTTTCGGAATCGAGCGCGCGGCTCATGGTTTTGAAGACGACGGTCTCCTGGCCGGTGAGGTCGGAGACGAGGCGGGCGCTGTCGTGATCGTTGACGCCAAAGACCTGGAGGACGCCGGCGTTGGAGAGGAATGTGCCCGCGCGGCGGCCGTAGGTGGCGCGGAGCTGGTGGATGTCCTGGAGGATGGGCCAGAGCTGGACGCCATAGCCTGCCATGAGACCCATGGCGCGCTCGACGGGCGCGAGGTTGCCCAGCGCGGCGAACTCGTCGAGCAGATAAAGCACTGGCTCTGTCGGCCCGTTAGACGCGGCCTGTGCGCCTGCCGGGGCAGGGGAGGGGGCGCGCGCCATATCTGACAGGCTGCGCGTCACCATGAGGCGCAGCCAGCGCGAATAGGTCCCGAGCCGATCAGGAGGAAGAACCAGGAACACGGTCGCGGTGCGGCGCTTGAGATCGGCGAAGGAAAAGTCGCTCCGCTCCAGGACGGCCGTCATGCGCGGCGAATCCAGAAAGTGCGTATGGCGCTGCGCGGCCGAGAGCACGCCGGCGGCCTCGCGATCTGACTTGCCAAGATGACGATTGGCTGCGCGCGCGACCAGGCCGCCGGCCGCCGATGACGCCTGCATGCGCTTGAGCAGGGCGGTGAATGCTTCGGGCGCGAGCGTGAGACATTCGCGCAGCGTCGCGAGGTTGCGCCGCTCACGCGGCTCGTCGG